>NZ_JAGUQP010000006.1:40960-62435 GCF_018704065.1 Desulfovulcanus ferrireducens
CTTCGCTTCGCTCAGAATGACGTAATTAGAAAACCCCATTTGCCAGCGGCACCTACCACGTCAAATGTGAAAGAATTACGCAATAATTGATAAAATTTTAGCATAAAACCCTAAGCCGGGCTCAGCTCAGCTAACAGAAAATAACAAGGCTCTTGTGGGAGAAAATCTGGTAGCGTTGCAGACTGAGAATCCACCCGGTTGTGAGGGTCCTTTTTTCACTAGAAAATCGAAACGATTTCGGTTATGAGCAGGCGGTTTGATTTTCTAGTTTCCTGACCAAACCTTACCAATCCAAATCAATCGGAGCGGTCATATGGACTTTAAACTGCTATTAACCACATTTGGGACTTTATTCCTAGCCGAACTAGGAGATAAAACCCAGCTGGCCTGTATAATGATGGCTGCCAAAACCCAAAAACCATGGACGGTTTTTGTAGGCTCTTCCCTTGCCCTTATTAGTGTAAGTTTCTTAGGCGTACTCTTCGCCAATTTTATTTGCCACTATATTTCCGGCGATTTAATCAAGAAAATCGCTGCCTCTGGTTTTGTCCTAGTAGGCATTTTAATGTTTTTTGATAAGATATAAAGGTTAGCAGCGGCAGCCAACCGGTTGCCCCAACATGGAGGATTAGAAGGTTAAAATTCCGTGGGAGGACGAGCCTGAAAGATTAAATTTTTGTCCAGCACAAAAATCCCGGGGCCCAAACCACGGACTAAAAAAAAACGAATTACCTAGAAAGGAGTTTGCCAGATGGATCTTTACGATCTTTTCTTCTATCTTTCGCTAGGGGCCGGTTTTCTTATGGCCTTTAATCTGGGAGCGAATGACGTGGCCAATTCCATGGCATCCGCAGTTGGTGCCAGGGCCATCACAGTGCGGCAGGCAGTTTTTATTGCCGGCATTTTAAACTTTGTCGGCGCTGTTTTTTTAGGCTCTCATGTAACAGCCACCATCAGCAAAGGCATTATCAATGCCCAATATATCACTGACCCCAAAATAATCATGATAGGGATGTTTGCCGCCCTTCTATCTGCAGCCCTGTGGGTGCTCGTAGCCACCCTGACTGCCTTGCCTGTATCATCCACCCACTCCATTGTCGGTGGAATATTAGGCTTCGGCCTCGTGGCTGGCGGACCCTCTGTGGTCAACTGGTTAAAAATGGGAGGTATTGTTCTCTCCTGGATTATTTCTCCTTTCTTTGCAGCGACAATAGCCTACCTGATCTTTACCCACATTCGCAGAACCATTTTCTTTCGTCGCGAGTTTATCAAACAAGCCCAGAAGTGGGGGCCTATCTGGATGGGGCTGACTATTTTTTTAATTGCCTTATCTTTTCTTTATAAAACCCCGATTGGTAAAAAGCTGCACCTGCCCTGGTCAATTTCCCTGCTCATTGCCCTGGCCCTGGCTACATTTGTCTGGGCTCTCGGAAATTACTTCGTAAAAAAAATCGTTACCGATAAACTGGAAGGAGCTGAAGGGGTAGAGCTTATCTTTCGCCGTCTGCAGGTTGGCACTTCCTGTTACGTTGCTCTCTCTCAAGGCGCCAACGATGTAGCCAATGCCATTGGTCCGGTTGCAGCCATCTATCTAATATCCAAGCAACATATGCTCCTGGCTAAAGCCGAGATTCCAACCTATATTCTGGTTCTGGGCGGACTAGGCATCGCAGTTGGAATAACGGTCCTGGGACATAAAGTCATGGCCACAGTGGGCGAAAAGATAACCACTTTGACCAACACACGTGGATTTGCCGTGGACTTTGGCGCGGCCAGTACCGTTTTGGCCGCATCCAATCTTGGGTTGCCGGTTTCAACCACCCATGCTGCGGTAGGAGCTGTGGTCGGTGTTGGCTTGGCCAGGGGATTTTCTGCTGTGGACTTCAAGGTTCTTGGCAGAATCGTTGTCTATTGGGTGCTCACCGTGCCCATTGCAGCGCTGACCAGTATAATTATTTTTCAAATATTGAAATGGATTATCTATTAAATTAATACCTAACCAAAAATAGGATTGGGCTTATTTATAATTAAGCCGGATATTTTTTTTGTTTGTAGAATCTGTTTACATACTTTATACTTGTTCAATAAACATAAAACTCCCTACGACGACTTAATTAAGGAGGATATACTATGCTAAGGATACCTTTTTTTGGTCTATTAACTCCACGTTCACCCATGGAAGGCTTGGTAGAGCACTATGATAAAATAGCTGGATGCGTAAAAATTATCAAAGAATCTCTGGAATGCTACGTATCTGGAGGCGGAGCTTGTCGCGAGTTTCAGGAACTGGCCAGAGAAATTGACCAAATTGAAAACCACGCGGACAAAATCAAACGAAATATCCGCAACCATCTGCCAAGAAGTCTATTCATGGCTGTGGATAAAACACTCTTTTTAAATTATACCAAAAGCCAGGACAATATCCTGGATTCAGCCCAGGACGCACTACAGTGGCTAGGTATGCGTCAAGTGGTTATTCCTGAAGGATTTCAAAAAGACCTCATCTTTTTAATTGATGAAGTTGGTTCAGCTACAGAATTATTAGGCCCGGCACTGAAAGCCACGATCGCCTTTGTCCATGGAGAGATATTAGACCGCGAGGGAACTAAAGAAAAATATCGTGCTGTGCGTCACCAAAGGTACCAAATACAACGTGCCAAACGAGAATTGACCATTAAAATCTATAACTCAGACCTGGACTTTAAAGATATCTATCAACTCATCCATTTTGTGGACTGCCTGGATAATATGGGCCATAATTGTGAGAACTGTGCGGATATCTTAAGGGCCATGATCGCCAGATAGTTTTTTGAGTTGATTAATGATTATATTGAGTTCATTGTTGCGTTTATTGACTTCATTATCAAGTTTGTCGAGTTTGACTTTATTATCACATAACAAACAATACAATAAACGCATGTTTATCTTTTCCCGTTTGATTATTCTGCTTCTAAGCCTGGGTGTAGTAACTTGCGCCTTTGCCAGGGAAATTCCCTGGCAATTGGAAGCGGATAAGGTAGTAGCCCAAAAAGATGCCGGATTGGTGGAAGCATCCGGGTCTGTTTTCCTCTTTAAAGGAGATGATTATCTACAGGCCGACTATGCCCGCTTTTATCCGGATACTCACTGGGTCTATTTACGCGGCCACGTCAAAATCAAATGGCAGGAAGATTATCTACAGGCTGAAGAAGCTGAATTTGATTTAAAAAATAAAGTAGGCTGGCTCAAAAACGGTCAGATATTCCTGGCCAAAGAAAATATTTACTTTAAAGGGGAACAACTGGAGAAAACGGGAAAAGATACTTACAAATTCAAAGAGGCCACAGTGACCAGTTGTAATGGCGAACGTCCGCCCTGGTCATTTAAAACCTCTGAGGGAGAACTGACCATTGATGGCTATGCAAAGCTCTGGAACCCTCGCTTCCAGGTAAAAGGTAAACCTGTCCTTTACGCTCCATACCTGATTGTGCCGGTTAAAACCAAGCGCCAAAGCGGTCTTCTGATTCCTCAAATAAGCCACAGTGACCGTCTGGGCTTGAACATCAACCAACCCTACTATCAGGTAATTGATGATGAAAACGATTTCACTATTTTTGAAAATTATTACAGCCAGAAAGGATTCATGCATGGCCTGGAATTTCGGCATACTCCAAATCTTGTCACCAAAGGACTCTGGCGCTTTGACTATTTAAAGGACAAAAAAGAAAAGACCGAAGCCGACGAAGATCCTCAATTTCAGGGTGACGGCCTGATTAGACCCAACACGGACCGTTTCTGGCTTCGAGGAAAATATAATGGTTATCTTTTCTCTCCCGAGTGGAAGACCAAGATAGACCTGGATCTGGTTTCTGATCAAAACTACTTACGCGAATTTCACAGTGGTCTTTCCGGCTTTAAGCGGACCAGAAGAGAAATGCTAAAACAATTTGGTCGGGATATCGAGGACAATGACGATCTTACCCGCACCAATACCTTGAGTCTGTCCAGAAACTGGACTAATTTTGGTCTTGACGCACGCATAGTCTATACTCAAAACCTTAAATATGCCAACAACAATCTGGATCCGGCCAAAAACCCCACACTTCAACGTTTGCCAGAACTAAACCTGGATATTTATAAAACACCCATTGCTGGTACTCCCCTTGAATTTGAAGCCGAAAATCAATTGGTCTATTTTTGGCGAGAATATGGGACAAGAGGAACCAGAATTGACCTCCATCCCAAAATAAGCCTTCCTCTCAAAACCAGCTATCTCACTCTTATCCCCAAGGTCGGCTGGCGACAAACACTTTATTTCATTGATAAATTTGAAAATGACCCACAAGATAGAGACACACAGCACAGGCAACAATCAAGGGGAATTTATGACCTAGCCCTCAGCGCTAGTACTGAGATGTTTCGTCTCTATGATCTTGAGACCGACGCAAAGCTCGAAAAACCTGGCCAGTCAGAGTGGACCATGCTCAAGCACACAATAACCCCGAAGCTTGATTACACTTATATTCCGGAAAAAGACCAGGTTGAACTACCCTATTTTGATTCTGTAGACCGCATCGGGGCCAAAGACCAGTTAACCTATTCTCTGATCAACTTGGTTACCCGCCGCAAAGACACGCTGGTTGCTGATGCAGAGACCAATTCCACGATCATCAACAAGGATTATCTTGATTTCTTGCGCCTAAAACTCAAACAAAGCTATGATTTCCGGGAAGCTAGACGCAAGACAGACCTTGACAATTACCCCCGGAGACCATTTTCTGACCTGCTTGCTGATCTTACCTTAAAACCCGATCGATATTTATCTCTAACGTCCAAGACCTACTATTCTTTTTATCTAAGCAAAGTCACGGAACATGAACACTATTTGACCCTAACATGGCCTGAAAAGATATCCGTCTGGTTCGGTCTGGATTTTCAGGAAAAAATCGATGAGTATAAACGTAAGCGTGAGAACAGACTTAAAATCTTAAATCTAGGTTCCCAGGTTGACTTTATTCCTAACTGGAGGGCCAGAATTTCCTATAGTAAAGACCTGGAACTTGACCAGGAACTTATGCGTTCGCTAACCCTTACTTACCTGCATCAATGCTTTACCCTGGACCTTATTTTTACCCGCACAGACTTTGAAGATCGCTACGAACTAAGACTCAACCTGCTCAATCTGGGCAGCATTGGAGGATAACCCTGGGCAAAATAAAAATCCTGCCTCCCGAACTACAGAATCAAATTGCGGCCGGAGAGGTGGTTGAGCGTCCGGCCAGCGTGGTCAAAGAACTCATTGAAAACAGCCTGGACGCTCAGGCCACAAGGATTATCGTCAAGTTAGAAGCAGGCGGACAAAGACTGATTCAGGTCCAGGATAATGGACATGGCATAACTGCGCAGGATTTACCCCTGGCCTTAACCCGTCATGCAACCAGCAAACTTTTTAGCTTAAATGATTTGCAGGCTATAAACAGTTTTGGTTTTCGCGGAGAAGCCCTGCCCAGCATAGCATCGGTCTCTCACCTGACCATCTCATCTATCAGCAGCGAACAAAAGGAAGGACATTTTGTAGAAGTTATGTTCGGCCGCATCATAGATGAAGGCCCGGCAGCTATTCCTTCCGGCACTAAAGTCAAAGTAGAGAACCTTTTGGCCAATGTTCCTGCCAGGCTGAAATTTCTAAAGAAGCAAACCACAGAACATAAAAAATGCACAGACATCTTTTACCGCTTAAGTTTGGCCAACCTGGATACTGACTTTGAACTTTTTTCCGGTTCTCGTTCCAACCTGAGATTTTTTTCGGGCGAATCACTTGTAAGTCGCCTGCAAAAAATCTGGCCAAAAAAAATTGTCGACGGATTAAAGCCGTTTGCATTGGAGACAGAAGGTCTGCACATTCATGGCCTTGCCGGTTCTCCTGACACGGCCCAAGGAAGGTCCGAGCGCATCTATTTTTATGTCAACAACAGGCCGGTCACGGATAAACTACTCCTGTCTGCCTTGAGACAAGCCTATAAAGGCACCCTTTTAAGCCGCGAATTTCCCCAAGCCGTGTTGTTTATTGACCTCCCACCAGATGAAGTGGATGTAAATGTACATCCGGCCAAAGCTGAGGTCAGATTCAGAGACGAACAATTTATTTTCTCTCGGATAGTCAAGGCCGTTGGACAAATTTTTATAACCAGCATCCCTGTACCTGAGCTTCCAAAATCTAATATATCTCCTGATTCCCGGCCCAAAACTGTCCAGCATCTCCCTCTAAGCCCCGCTACTCAACAAAACCGTTCAGCGGAACAACCAATAGAACCATTCCGGTCATCTGAGCCGGAGTTTGTTCACGACCCTGTACAAGACACTTATATTCAGTACTCAAATTTTTCAGGCGTATCCAATGCGCCCCTACAATCCTTAAATGAGCCCATTTACCTGGGACAGATAGACAAAACCTATTTGCTCCTGAAAATAAACAATCAATTCATAATTTTGGACCAGCACGCTGCCCATGAACGTATCCTCTACGAGCAAAACAAAAGAAGAGGCTTTAAAGGAGTCAAAAAAAACCTGGTTCTTCCGATAGAGATCGGTCTCCAGCCAGGGGAACAAAAGGCTCTGACTGTTAACTGGCCCAAACTCATCCAGCTTGGTTTTGTCCTGGAGCAGGTTACGCCTGAAAGAGTGCTTATAAAGGCTGTTCCAAAAGATTTAAACTCTGGCCAGGCCAAAGAGTTTTTGCATACCCTTTTAAGCAGGGAAATTGACACCCTGGATCAGATGTGGATCCTTATGGCATGTCGGGCAGCAATAAAAGCCGGGCAAGAACTAACCAATGACGAGGCCATGGGTTTGGTAGATTCATGGCTTGCATGTCCCAATAAAGACTATTGCCCTCATGGCCGGCCTGTGGCTATTGTGCTGGAAAACAGGCTGCTGGAAAAAATGTTTAAAAGAAAATAGTTTGTTTGGCGTTCACTGCGTTTATTGTGTTCGTTGAGCTTCTTAGGTTTTATTAGGTTGTCAGGTTCATTTACAAACTCTACAACTTTTCTTCACATTCGCATCAAAAAGGAGGTCCTATGAATATCTTAGTAGTTGGTTCAGGTGGCCGGGAACATGCTCTGGCCTGGAAAATAAAGCAAAGCCCTTTGGTCAAAAAATTATATATAGCTCCGGGCAATGGTGGAACAGCACAAGAAGGAGAAAATGTACCCATAAGTGCTGATGATATTCCTGAACTGGTGAAATTT
The DNA here is from genome assembly GCF_018704065.1 of Desulfovulcanus ferrireducens. Classification (NCBI taxonomy): domain Bacteria; kingdom Pseudomonadati; phylum Thermodesulfobacteriota; class Desulfovibrionia; order Desulfovibrionales; family Desulfonauticaceae; genus Desulfovulcanus; species Desulfovulcanus ferrireducens. The sequence continues at coordinate 48,190 of NZ_JAGUQP010000006.1, forward strand.
GCCCAGGACAAAAAAATTGACCTGGTAGTAGCCGGGCCTGAACTTCCCCTGGTTTTGGGGCTAAAAAACTCCTTGGACAAGGCTGGTATTCCCTGTTTTGGCCCTGGGGCTTTTGCCGCTCAATTGGAAGGCAGCAAGGCCTTTGCCAAATCACTTATGGCTGAAGCAGAGGTGCCAACGGCAGATTTTAAGGCCTTTGACGATTATATTATGGCCAAAGAATATCTCGCTACTCAAAAACCTCCCATCGTAATCAAGGCTGATGGCCTGGCCGCAGGCAAAGGCGTCATTATTGCCGAAACCATGGAAGAAGCCCAAAAAGCCCTGGAAGACATGATGGTCCAAAAAATATTTGGTGCCGCAGGCGAGAGGGTGGTCATTGAAGAAGCCCTCACGGGCGAAGAAGCTTCCTTCCTGGCCTTCTGTGATGGACACAACATTGCCTTCCTACCATCTTCACAGGATCACAAACGCATTGGTGAAAACGATACCGGTCCCAACACCGGCGGCATGGGTGCCTACAGTCCAGCCCCAATCTTGCCTGAAGATAAATTTGAAGAAACAGCAGATCTTGTAATCAAACCTGTCATTCAACACCTGGAGGAAATGGGCCACCCGTTTAAAGGCGTTCTCTATGCAGGTCTGATGATTACAGATTCCGGGCCAAAGGTCTTGGAGTATAATGTCCGTTTTGGTGATCCTGAATGTCAGCCTCTGCTTATGCGTCTCGAAAATGACCTGGTAGAGGTCATGCTGGCCTGCGTGGAAGGAACCCTAAATAAAATTCCGTTGAAAATTAACCCCAAACATAGCATGTGTGTTGTCCTGGCAGCCAAGGGATATCCGGGATCTTATGCCAAAGGACATGAAATATCAGGCATAGAAGAGGCAGACAACTTGCCGGGCGTAAAAGTTTTTCATGCCGGCACCAGCCTCAAGAATGGGCAGGTCATCACTAATGGTGGAAGGGTACTCGGAGTCACGGCCCTGGGCGATGATCTAAAGCAAGCCAAAGAAAATGCCTATGCAGCTGTCAGCAAAATAAGCTTTCAAGATATGTATTTCAGGCGGGATATTGGAGATAAGGGATTAAGATATAATGAGTAACAGAAGCAAACGCTCGAAGCACCAAAATATTTAAAAAGGTAAGGGCGGAAGAAAAATCCGCCCATACCCGCACAACATTCCTCTCTAAACCCTTAACCCTTCTGAAGGAATCCCTTCAATCTTGGTGTTAATGCCTTCCACTAGTGTCAAATAATTTGCCTGCCCCCTGTCCACTGATCAATAAGTTAACCTTGCCAACTATTATTGAAAAAATTAACAGTTTTTTCAACAATACAGTTAAGTGATGAGAGGAAATATGAATTACGTAAACAATGCAACTCTAATAAGACGTAAGTTATTAATACGCATAGCATCTCTTTTCTTTAAAAATGAATTGAAAAAAAATATAGACCGTGTTCCTTTGGAAATTGCTCCCAAGAATTCGAAAAGTATCCGCTGCTGTATCTACAAAGATCGTGCTGTGCTTAAATACAGGATAATGGCTCTACTTGGATTCGGCATGGAAGATGAAAAGGACGAATTAACCCCCTTATCTGATTATGTAAAAAAGGCCCTACTCAGGGAGAAGCCGGAATCTCCGGTTCTCACGGTTATTGATATGACATGTAGGTCCTGTGTTCGAAGCAACTACTTTGTAACCAATGCATGTCGTAGCTGTGTAGCACGTCCCTGTTTGATTAACTGTAGAAAGAATGCCATTACGATGGTAGATGGCAAAGCAAAAATCGATTCAGAAACATGTGTTAACTGTGGAATTTGTATGAAAGTCTGTCCTTACCATGCTATCATTTATATACCAATCCCCTGTGAAGAGACTTGCCCTGTCGGTGCAATCAAGAAGGGTGAGGATGGCAAAGAAAAAATTGACCATGAGAAGTGTATTTACTGTGGAAAATGTTTACAGGCATGTCCCTTTGGAGCAATCTTGGAAAAATCTCAGCTTATTGACGTAATGCGTCCTTTGAAAACAGCCAACCAGAAAACTGTTGCGATAGTAGCTCCCTCTATTGTAGGCCAGTTCTCAACGGATTTTGAAAAAATTGTTTCCGCATTACGAAAACTAGGGTTTGATTATATTGTAGAAGTAGCAGCAGGTGCAGATATTGCCGCACAAAAAGAGGCTGAAGAGTTTATTGAACGAATGGAGAAGTCCGATAAATTTATGACTTCTTCTTGCTGTCCTGCATATACAGAGGTTGTGAAAAAACATCTTCCGGTTCTTGCTCCTTATGTTTCGAATACTGAAACACCAATGCATTACGCAGCCGAACTGGCACGCAACACATATCCTAATGCCAAGATTGTCTTTGTGGGGCCTTGTGTAGCAAAACGACAGGAAGCCATTAAAGACCCTGTGGTTGATTACGTACTGACTTTTGAAGAGCTTGGAGCACTCTTCGTTGCCAGAGAAATCGAGGTTCCGGATTGTAAACCTGATCAGGTTGATATTTCAGCAAATAAAATGGGGCGTGGTTTCCCTGTAACCGGTGGAGTTACCAGGGCAATTCAGCAATTTATTGGGAAAGATACTGCATTAAAAGAAGTTATTATCGATGGGCTTTCAAAACAAAACCTGAGAATTTTGAAAAAAAATGCCCAAGGCAATTGTCCGGGTAACTTTATTGAGGTTATGTGCTGTGAAGGTGGATGTGTAGCAGGTCCGGGTGTTCTGAGCAATCCTCAAGTCGCTGCTCGAAAGGTAAAACAATTTATAGGAGAATGAGAAGTTTTTTATAAAACTGATAAGAAATCGCTTTTCAGGGATTTGGAACGGAAAAAAATATTCTTACAATCCTATGGAGCTGTCAGCAAAATAAGCTTTGAAGATATGTATTTCAGGCGGGATATTGGAGATAAGGGATTAAAATACGGCAACTAAAGAGCCTGTGGCCAAACCCTGTTTTAAGCGCTGATTGAAAGTCCTGGTTTCTGAAATGCATTACAAACGGCTTGGGTAAACCATCTTGGCGAAGCTTGCGGAAAAACAGAGCATCGGGATGAATGGGCTACAGATTTTGCGATATTGACCTAACTATCGATAATAAAAAGGATATTTGCTTACCCAAAATATCCCATTATGCTCTGTCCGCAAGCAAGTTTTAGATGGGTCCAAGTCTTTGTACCAGCATGAAAGAAACCAAGACTAGAATAAACCATGAAAGTTAATTGATAAAAAGGTTCGGCCACAGGCTCTAAAGTTATAGGGGGCACGGGGCACCCCGTGCCCTTATGGCCACACCTTAGGCACAGACAAAGACAATATCCCCACGCCTATGCCAAGTTTAGCAACAACACCAAATACTTTACCCCACATTGCTCCAAAGGCGGCTTTTCTGGCCTCCGGGGTTGGGCGACCCTGCAACTTTTCTAACAAAAAACAGCCTATATAAGCTCCCAAAAAAGCGCCTGCTAAGGCTCCAAAACCCAGAAAAAAAGGGGCCAGGAAAATAGAGCCCAGTATTGCACCGAGCATCGCACCCCAATTGCCCTTGCTTGTCCCTCCGTATTTTTTGGCCCCCCAAACGCTTGCACCAAATTCAATACCTTCACCAACCAAGGCCAGGGCAATCAAGAGAGCAAAAAACAACCACCCGGCATTTAGCTCCGGATGTGTCCACTTCCAAATGGCAAACAATCCGATAATGGCCCAGTTTCCAGGCAGGCCAAAAAAATTAAGGGCCAAGCATAAAATCAAAAGGATGGTAAACAATCCAGCAAATAATTCAGCCATCTATCAACTCGTTAGAACTCATCACTTCTTCCGGTTTCTTTTCCCGATTTATTATCTTCCCAACTTCCAAGCTTCCTATTCTCCAATCTCTTCCGCGGCCCTTTCCACCTCTTCCTGCATTTTTTGCCGAAAGGCCTTGATCTTCTCAGAAAGAGAGGCATCATTAAGTGCAAGAATCTGTGCAGCCATCCAGGCGGCATTTTTGGCTCCGGCTTTGTCTATGGCAACAGTGCCCACGGGAAATCCGGGGGGCATTTGCACTGTGGACAGAAGCGCATCAAATCCTCCCATACTGGAAGCTGAAATGGGAATACCGATCACTGGCCGTATGGTCCTGGCAGCAACTGCCCCTGCCAAATGAGCAGCCATGCCGGCAGCACAGATGAAAACCTGACAGCCCTTGTCCTCCATTTCCTTGATCAGGCTTTCGGTTCTTTCAGGAGTTCTGTGGGCAGAAGTTATGGTCATCTCATACTCAACGCCCAGGTCAGCCAGAACCTGTGCACAGGGTTTAACTTTATCCAGATCAGATTTACTTCCCATAAAAATTGCTACCTTAAGCATTATTTTCCTCCTCTTAGATCAACAACTCTTTTGGCTTTACCTTCTGTTTTAGGCAAAGAGTTAGACTCAACCAATTCAACGCGCGGGGTGATCAATATCTCGTCCTTGAGTTTGTGGGCTATTTTTTGCTGCAATTCTTTCAGTGCTCGCATATCCTCTACAAAATATTCCTCGCGAATCTCCACTTTAACCCGCATTTGGTCCAGGTAACCTTCCTTTATCAGTTCGATAAGGTAATTCTGACCCACCTCAGGCATAGACATAAGCACCTTTTCCACCTGCATTGGGTAAATATTCACCCCTTTGAGAATAATCATGTCGTCAGAACGACCTAAAATGCGATCTATGCGCCTGTGTTCACGACCGCAGGGACATTTACCGGGAATAAACCTGGTTAAGTCCTTGGTCCGATAACGAATTATCGGCATGCCTTCTCGGGTTAGGGTAGTCAGCACAAGTTCACCAACCTCACCTTCTGGTACTGGCTCCAAAGTCTCAGGATCAACAATTTCCGGCAAGTAGGCATCTTCCCAGATATGCATGCCTTCCTGGCATTCGCATTCAAAGGCCACTCCCGGGCCGTTCATCTCAGACAATCCATAGGAGTTATAAGCTTTAACCCCATAAATATCTTCGATACGCTGTCGGATCTCTTCTGTGTGGGGCTCAGCGCCAATAAGCAAAATGCGCAGATAAAGGCTTTTGGGGTCAACCCCCATTTCATCAAAAACAGTGCTTAAATGGAGAGCATAAGAGGGAATAATGTGCGCAACCGTGACCTTAAAATCCTTGAGTAGCTTGATCTGACGCTTGCTGTTTCCGGCCCCAGCAGGGATGGTCAGGCATCCCAAGCGCTCAGCTCCGTAATGAATGCCCAAGCCACCGGTAAACAGGCCATATCCGCTTATGTTCTGGAAGACATCGGTGTCTCTGACTCCGACCATGTGCATGCATCTGGCCACCAAGTCCGCCCAGGTATTCAAATCGTTCCGGGTATGGACAATAACTGTGGGCGCACCTGTTGTCCCGGATGAGGCGTGCAGCCTGACCAGTTTATCCACTGGCACAGTCAAAAGGCCATAAGGATATTGAGAACGCAGATCTTCCTTGGTGGTAAAAGGTAGCTTTTGTACCTCCTGGACTGAATTTATATCCCCCACCCTAACTCCGGCATAGGCCAACTTATTCCGGTAAAAAGATGATTTTGTACACTGAAAGACTGTATTCTTAAGCCTTACCTGTTGCAACCTGTTCAATTCCTGCCGGGTTAATAGCTCCTCTTTGTGCAGATACTCCATTTTCTCTCTCCTAAAACCTTCCAAAACGAATGACCAAGGCCTGGTGTTTTCAAAGGTATAAGGTGCACCTATTTCTGGACTTAGTGCTAGACCGTATTAAGTTAAGAGTTCTCTGAAGGAACGGGGATGTCAGTCAAATTTTCAAAGGCCGTATACCGGTTGAGATAAGCAAGTTCGACTACCCCTATAGGCCCGTTTCTCTGCTTACCAATAATGATTTCAGCCCTACCCTTTTTGGGATTGTCTTCTTTTTTATTGTATACTTCATCCCGGTAAAGAAAGAGTATTAAATCTGCATCCTGCTCAATGGCGCCTGATTCTCTCAGGTCTGAAAGCATAGGTCTTTTATTGGTCCTCTCTTCTACTTTACGGTTAAGCTGAGACAGGGCAACCACGGGCACGTTCATCTCTTTGGCTAATGCCTTCAATGCCCTGGAAATTTCTGATATTTCCTGCTCCCTGGAATCAATACGGCGGCTGGCACGCATGAGCTGCAAATAGTCCACAATGACCATGCCCAAATCCTTTTCAGCTTTAAGCCGCCGGCACCTGGCACGCATCTCCATGGTGGTCAGAGCAGGGGTATCGTCAATATATATAGGGGCTCGAGACAGGGCGTCAGCAGCCTGATACAGTCTGCTCCAGTCTTCGTCATTCAAAAACCCGGTACGCAGATTCTTCAGGTCCACCTTGCCCCAGGAACAGAGCATACGCATCATGAGTTGCTCCATGGACATTTCCAGGGAAAAGATGGCTATTGGCACATCATGAAGCACTGCTGAACGCATACCCACATTCAGGGCAAAGGCTGTCTTACCCATGCTCGGACGGCCAGCAATGATTATTAAATCTGTGGGCTGAAAACCTGCTGTAATTTCATCCAGGTGGTAATAACCTGTTGGCACCCCTGTTACCAGTTCTCTCCTGTCTACCCGCTTTTCCAGGAGCTCGAAGACCTCGCCCACCAACTCTTTGCTGGATCTAAAAACCGGCTTGGTTTTAGATTCGGTAATGGTAAAAATCTGTTGCTCTGACTTGTCCAGGAGATCTTCAACGTCCTGCCCTGGTTCAAAGCTTTGGGAAATAATGCTTGAGGCCGTCTCGATAAGTTTTCTTCGGATGGACTTTTCTTTGACAATGCGGGCGTAAAAAATGGCATTCGAACTGGCAGCAACGGAGTCGGTCAGTGAGGCCAGATACACTGCCCCGCCTACTGCATCAAGCTTGCCTTTTTTCTCCAGGTCTTCTGATACAGTAACCAGATCAATGGGAATATTCTGGCGATAAAGATCTAAAAAGGACTGGTAAATTATCCTATGGGCCGGAGAATAGAAATCATCCTCGTCCAGAGTATCGACAAGGGAGTGCAGGACGGAATTAGACAAAAAAACCCCCCCTAAAACGGCCTGCTCAGCCTCAAGATTTTGGGGGGGGACTTTACGCAACAATTCCGCGGAGACCCTGTCCAGAGCCCCCGCGCCTGCCAGACCCTGATCCTGGTCTTTATGCTTCGGCCTCTTCCTGGGCCTCTTCTCTTCCATGTTTGACTACTTTTACTTTAACCTGGGCCATTACATCAGGATGCAGTTTAATCTCTACCTCATACTCACCCAGGGAGCGGATAGAATCATCCAACTTAATTTTGCGTCTATCGACTTCCAGCCCCATTTCAGCCAGAGCATTAGCAATATTGGTTGAGGTTACAGAACCGTAGAGCTTGTCATTTTCACCAACACGCACAGGAATAACAACTTCTGTTGCACTCAACTTATCAGCCAGCTCCTGGGCGGCAAAACGGATAGCATCCATCTTTTGTTGCAGCTTTTTCCGCTCCAACTCAAAGGCATTCAAATTGGCCTTAGTAGCCGGCATGGCCAAGCCCTGAGGAACAAGATAGTTCCGAGCATAACCAGGCCTGACATCAACTACATCCCCCAGGCGCCCAAGATTATCTATATCAGCCCTAAGTATTACACGCATAACTCACACTCCCTAAATTGTCTTCTTTTTCACTTCAGTGCTGTGGGTAGCAGTATAATAGAGCAAAGCCATCTGCCTGGCCCGCTTAATCTCTCTAGTCAAGGCCCGCTGGTGTTTGGCGCAGGTACCGGTAATTCTGCGGGCAATAATCTTACCCCGATCTGTAATAAAATCTTTTAATATATTCACATTCTTATAATCAATGACCAGATCTTTGTTAGCACAAAAACGACAAAATTTCTTTCTTGGGGTGAATCTCCTGTAAGCCATCTACTTTTCCTCCTGCTCAAATTTGTCCGCCAGCTTCACGGTCAAAAACTTAAAAATACCGTCAGTGATCCTGATATTGCGCTCCAGCTCACCAACAAACTCTGGCGGCAGGGCATATTCCAAGCGAACATAATAACCTCTGGTCTGCTTGCGCACTGGATAGGCCAAGTCTTTCATTCCCCACTCATCAACCGCCAGGACCTGCCCTTGGTCCCTATCAATTATTGTCGACAGATTTTCGAGAACTGCCTGCCGACCATCAGCCCCGATTTCCGGACTGAGCAAGAGAAGTGTCTCGTACTTCTTAAGCATAATACCTCCTTATGGTCTTTTGGCCCTTGTTTATTTTCAAGGGCAAGGAAACGTTGATTCATATTTGCAAATAAACGTCGTGTCAAGCATAACTGATCATAATCTAACTTGCGTTCGGACGCATTCCGGTATCTGCACCTGTCTAATTTAAGGGGTAGGGATTAATGGGTACGGGGTAAGAGTTCCTTACTTGAACCCCTCTTTTATTTTTAACCGCAGACCCACGCAGACTAACGCAGACATTCTTGTTCGGCAGACTTTGCCGAACAAAAACCTGACGGCCTTACAGGCCGTGGTTAAACTTAGTAACAATCTCTTTCCGGGTGTACGGCCCCATATCCAACAACCATCCTGCCTGGTCAGTGGATATGGCCGGAGTAGAATTTTTCCCTGATTGCCGCCAGGTTCCGGACTATTACCTATTACCAATGCTCAGAGCATCTGAACAGGTTTAATTGCTCAATTATGACGTAATTTTGCTAAATATGGACAAGAAAAGAGAAAACAATCAGCAGATACAATGACATTTAGGCTTTACAAAAACCAGTGCAAATAGCGGATGCCCCCGGGTGGTGTCATTGTATCCGTCGGATGTTTGTTATAGGCAAATTGAAGAAGTCTGCAAAGAAACAAGCAAGAGTTACACTTTAAAAGAGCGTAACAAGTAAGTTACCCTTAATTCATTCAACATTTACCCGAGTTTTGGTTTTGCGTACAACTCGCCTCCATAAGCATCATTAACTACCAAAAGTGGAAAATTCTCAACTTTTAATACCCGGATGGCTTCTGGTCCAAGCTCCTCATAGGCTATGACTTTGGCCTGGACAATACATTTGGAAAGCAATGCTCCGGCCCCCCCTGTTGCACCAAAATAAACAGCCTTGTATTCTTTCAAGGCTTCCTTAACTTCTTCACTACGCTTGCCCTTGCCTATTGTGGCCTTGACACCTAAACCATACAGTCTTGGAGCATATGTATCCATCCTGTAACTGCTTGTAGGGCCGGCAGAACCAATTGGACGGCCCGGAGGCGCAGGGCTTGGTCCCACATAATAAATTACCGCCCCCTCAAGAGGAAAAGGGAGTTTATCTCCCCTATCCAATGCCTGGATCAATCTTTTATGCGCTGCATCCCTGGCCGTATAGACAACTCCGGAAAGGAGTACCTTATCACCGGCTTTAAGCTGTAAAATATCTTCATCTGTAAGTGGTGTCTGCAATTTATACTCGTTACTCATTAGAACTCTACCTCCAGATGTCTGGCTGAGTGACATTGAATGTTTACGGCCAGAGGCAAACTGGCAATATGACAGGGAGCCATCTCAATTTTTACTCCCAGGGCAGTAAACTTACCACCCATACCCATAGGCCCTATACCCAAGTCATTTATGGCCGCGAGCAGCTCTTCTTCCATCCTAGCAATTTCCGGGTCATTGTGAGGCTCGTTCAAAGGTCTGAACAGGGCCTTTTTGGCCAATATAGGGGCATAGTCAAAGGTCCCGCCAATGCCCACTCCTACTATAATCGGCGGACAAGGATTGGGACCGGCCTCGGCAACCCTGTTCACTACAAATTCCTTAATCCCTTCCCAGCCCTGGGCCGGGGTAAGCATGGTCGCCCTGGACATGTTCTCACTACCTCCGCCCTTGGCCATGAACTTGAGCTTTAGTTTGTCTCCCGGAATCAAGTCTATATGAATAATAGCCGGAGTATTATCGCCGGTATTTTCCCTGGTCAAAGGATGACAAACAGATTTGCGAAGATACCCCTGTTCATAACCCTGGCGCACACCTTCGTTGATGGCTGCGTACAGATCACCATCCAGGCAACACTCTTGGCCTAGCTCCACAAAAAATACAGCCAGACCAGTATCCTGGCAAAGTGGCAACCTGGTCTCAGCAGCCAATTTGGCATTGTCCAAAAGCTGCTGCAAAATCTCTCTGCCGGATGAACTCTCTTCCTCTTCCCTGGCCTTTGAGATAGCCTGATAAACATCTTCAGACAGGCTGACATTGGCTTGCACCACCAATTGTGCAACCCTCTCCGTGATTTCTTTTACCTTGATTTGACGCATTTCCTCTCCCGGTATAAATTATAATGGTGGGGAGTTTAGAAGTTGGGTCCCGCCTGTCCCAACAAACCCGACCGTGATTGTCATGGACTAAAGGAATTAACTCAAATCCTTCTGATGAAAGTCAAAGATATTTCGCTGATTGCAAATATTTTCACGATTATTGGCATTTACACATTCATTACACACCCCACCTTTGCAGTGTAAACTCAACAAAACTCAATAAACGGAACTTCACTATTTCTTCCAGGAAAAAAATTTCTTCACAACAGAAAGACCCATTTTGCGTCGTAAATAGCCTAATTGATCCTGAAGAGGCAATTTCTTGGGGCAAACATCCTCACAGGCCAAAAGGCCCATGCACCCGAATATGCCCTGGTCAGTGCCAATAACTTCAAAATAGTCTTTATCCGTCCTCTTGTCCCTTGGGTCGAGAATAAACCTGGCAATCCGGTTCAAAGCCACAGCGCCCAGAAAATCTTCACGCATCTGGGCCGTGGCACAGGCAGCCACACAACAGCCACATTCAATGCAGCGATCCAATTCATAGACCTGCTCTGCCAAGGCATTGTCCATACGTTCTTCTTCAGCCTCGGGGTCAAACTCTTTGTCCGTGTGCACCCAGGATTCTATCCTCTCATTCATGGATCGGAACCACGTGCCTGTATCCACAGATAGATCTCCTATCATCTTAAAGCCAGGTAAAGGCATAAGATTGATCTGATCAGGCAGGTCTTTGGTTTTAGTGTGGCAGGCCAAACCCGGACGGCCATTAATTATCATGGCGCAGGCCCCGCAAATTGCTGCCCGGCAACAAAAATCAAACTGCAAAGAGGGATCCTGCTCTTCGCGAATCCGGTTCAAAGCAATAAACAAGGTCATATTATCTGTTTCATCCAGATAGTAGGCTTGCATGTGCGGTTTTGAATCAGGGTTCTCTGGATTGTAGCGGAAGATATTGATATTGAGCATTCTGACCATGACTATTCCTCTATTTCTCCTTGTTTGATTTCAGCAGGAATAATTTTTCCACCACCATAACCTCTCTCGCCCGGAGGCATCTCAACCACCTTTGTTGCCGGTTCGTATTTCAGGGTAGGCAGGGTTGCCCCATCTTCCCAGTACGCCAGGGTACGCACCCACCAGTCTCTATCATTTCTGGCCGGGTAATCTTCCCGTGCATGGGAGCCACGACTCTCCTTGCGCTCTAATGCGCCGTAAGCAACACACAGGGCAAGCTTCACCATTCCCGGCATCTTCAAAGCAAGCGATAGTTCAGGATTAGCCCCAATGCCATCTGAGCGCAGGCCTATGTTCCGGGCCCGCTCATAAACCTCCTGAAGCATATGCACGGCCTTTTGCAGGTCGCTACCGTTACGAAAAATACCCACATAATCCATGAGAATATCCTGCATGGCATTGCGCACCTTGTATACATTCTCCTTGCCACTACCTGAAATCAAGTTATTAATTCTCTCTTCCTGCCTGGCCACGCTGTCCTTAATAACCCGGCTGTTAAAATTGACCTCACAGCCCTGGAGAAAACCAGCTATCCGCTTGCCCACAATCATCCCGGCAACTACAGTCTCGGACAATGAATTGCCTCCCAGCCGGTTAAAGCCATGCAAATCCCAGCAGGCAGCCTCCCCGGCAGAGAAAAGACCTTTTAACCCGTAAGCTTCGCCATATTTATTGGTCCGTACACCGCCCATGCAGTAATGTTGAGTAGGTCGTACGGGAATCAATTGATGCACCGGGTCAATCCCCAGGAAACTCTTGCAAATATCATATACTTCCCGCAGCTTTGTCTTGATATGTTTTTCACCCAGATGCCTGATATCCAGCCATAGATGATCCCCGTAAGGACTCTTGACTCCCAAGCCCTTGCGTATATGCTCTGTCATTCTTCGGGAAACCACGTCCCTGGAGGCCAGTTCGGCCTTTTCCGGCTCATAGATATGCATGAACCGCTCTTCGTTTACATCCAAAAGAGTTCCGCCATCCCCGCGGCAACCTTCAGTAACCAGAATGTCTGTAGGAACAATGCCCGTGGGATGAAACTGGATGGCTTCCATGTTACCCAGAGGGACAACACCGGTATCCAGGGCAATAATATGGCCACCGCCTTCATTGATCACGGCATTGGTAGAGGCACGATAAATTCTTCCAAATCCACCCGAAGCAATCAATGTGGCTTTGGCCAGATAAACCCTTAGTTTGCCTGTCTTTAAACACCTGACCACGGCCCCGATACAATTTTCACCGTCATGGATAAGAGCAATGGCCTCACTGCGGTCATGCACCTCCACTCCGTGCTGCACAGCCACACTATCCAGGGTATACAAAACAGCATGGCCTGTGCCGTCAGAACAATAACAGGCCCTCCATTTGGCAGTACCGCCAAAATCTCTGGCCGTAATCAACCCCTCCTTTTCCTTTTTCTCTTCCTTCTCCAGCTTCTGGCCACCTTTGTAATAATAGGATTTACCGGCAACCACCCTGTTCCAGGGCACACCCCAATAAGCCATCTGGCGAATGGCAACAGGAGCGGTTTCTGCAAACATTCGGGCCACTTCCTGATCGCATCCCCAGTCAGAACCTTTGACAGTATCCTCAAAATGTATGTCCGGAGAATCACCCTCTCCTTTAACGCAATTTCCAAGAGCTGCCTGCATTCCACCCTGGGCAGCCGAAGAATGAGACCTTCTGGCCGGGACAATGCTCAGACAGATGGCCTTGAAACCGTGCCTCGCGGCTTCAACCGCTGCCCTCTCACCAGCAAGACCGGCGCCTATGCAAAGCAAGTCGGTCATAACAGTTTCTATCATTTTATGCCCCATTATTTATAAATTTATAAAGGACAAAACGTCCATTAATAACATAACAATACCAACCAGGCTAGCAGCAAGAAAAATTGTTTTTTTAGCCTGATAACGATTGCATCTTTGAACAAATCCCCATTTTACCCCAATGCGGTAAAGCCCGATAGCTGCATGTATTAATATTGTCAAAAGAAAAAATATGTAAAATATAAACCATGTATAATTATGCATCCTGGCAGCGCTTTTGGCTGCAGTAATAGGCAACTCAGCCATAACCGCCCATATATGAGCAGACCCTAACAATAAAATTACAAAACCCGAAGCTACCTGGGCAACCCACAACCATGTATCAACATGACTGAGCATAACAGATTGCTGCCAGATAATCTTTTGTTCATGAAGCCGAAAAGGCATCTTTCTTGCTGTAAGAAGAAAATGAAACAAAAATAAAAAAGCAATAAAAATACTACCAATTTGTGCCAGTCCTCTTTGATCAAGAAATGCAGCTATAAAATCCATCCAGGTATCATTAATGACCCTGCTAGATACCAGGGTCATATGCAGTAACATAAACAAAACAAGTCCTACTCCAGTTAACATCTGCAATAAATCCAGCCAGGCAGATGTCTTGCTGGAAACAGATAACCTTCTATTTACCTGCAACACATTTACCCCCTAATATTTTATAGGTAACCTTGAAGCATAGTTAAAAAAAATAAAAACGCAAAAGAGTAATCAAGCCAATTATAATAAAAATACAAAACAGAGTTTTTTCCAATTTTTTGGCCTGACTGCGATTGCATCTTTTTATAAAACCCCATTTTACCCCAATACGATAAAAACCAATGCTTACATGCAGCTCGACCAGTGGTAACAAAATTAAATAAAAAACAAGCCAAAAACCGCTCTGTATTCTGGCCGCACTCTTGTCTGCCGTAATAGGTAAGTTAGTTAAAACCTCCCACATGTGAATGAAGCCCATAATCAAAATAACCACAGCAGTAACAACCTGCACTAACCAGAGCCACGTGTCAGCATGCTTAAGCATAACAGATTGCTGCCAGATAATCTTTTGTTCATGAAGCCGAAAAGGCATCTTTCTTGCTGTAAGAAGAAAATGAAACAAAAACA
>NZ_JAGUQP010000006.1:62531-101961 GCF_018704065.1 Desulfovulcanus ferrireducens
CAGATTGCTGCCAGATAATCTTTTGTTCATGAAGCCGAAAAGGCATCTTTCTTGCTGTAAGAAGAAAATGAAACAAAAACACGCCGCCAATTAGGGGTCCGCCAACCTGAGCCAGACCAGTATCCTCGAAAAAACCTGCAATGGCATTCATAAGGCCGGGGCTGATTATCACACTGGATACCAGCAGCATATGGGTCCACATAAACAAAATAAGGCCTGCGCCAGTAAGCACCTGCAATAAATCTAACCAGGCAGATGTTCTGCTAGAGACAGGAATCCTCATGCTCGTGTCAGCAACCATACTTTATCCTTGCCTTTTGTTTCGAGTTTCAAAATGGTTAGAGCACCAAAAAATATTTGGTGCTCGTTACAGCTATTAAATTCAAACAGTTATCTCCAAACCTATCGGACAATGATCTGAACCCATGACTTCAGGTTCGATCCAGGCCCTGCGCACATTATCTTTTATCTCTTCAGAAACAAAAAAATAATCAATACGCCAACCTGCATTCCGTTTTCTGGCTCCAAACCTGTATGTCCACCAGGTATAATGTCCCGGCTCTTGATTAAACATCCTGAAGGTATCTACAAACCCACTGGCAATAAACTTGTCCAACCATGCACGCTCAATTGGCAAAAAACCCGATCTTTTCTCATTGGATTTAGGATTTTTCAAATCAATCTCTTTATGCGCAGTATTAAAATCTCCGCAAACAATAACAGGCTTCTGCTTTCTTAAACTCTGGGCATAGGTCAGGAATTCATCATAGTATTGCAATTTAAACTGCAAACGATCTTCGCTCATCTGGCCATTGGGAAAATAGACATTAAACAAAAAAAACTGCTCATATTCCATCAAGATCAGCCGACCTTCCCCTTGGAAACGGCCATTTGGAAACCCAAAAGAATAACTTAGAGGCCTTAAACGATAAAAACTGACCACTCCTGAATAACCTTTTTTCAGCCTGGCCGGATTCCAGATCGCCTCATATCCTTGAGGGCACCTGTCTTTCTCATCTAGTTGATCAGGCTGGGCCTTGATTTCCTGCAGGCAGATAACATCACCGTCACAATTGTAGAACCAGTCCCAGAAACCTTTTTTAATGACGGCCCGGAACCCATTCACATTCCAGGAATACAGTTTAACCTTTTGCCCCATTACTCTACACCTGCAAAAGTTCTGCCTCTAACCTATTATTTTCAAAGACTATTTTAACATACCCCCCACTGCTTAAGGGACCAGGGTTAATAATCTTTGTTTTACCAATATAATCTACAGCCCTAGCCTCATGGATATGCCCGGTAATACATACTTCTGGCTGAACCTGCTCGATAAATTTACGCACAGCTTGACTTCCCACTGAAACTCCTGAGGCGACCTTATCTGTTTTTGTCTGATAAGGAGGGGTATGAGTCATAAAAATGAGATGGGAACACTTGAGCGCCTGTTCTATTTTCCCCTTGAGCCATAAATCCACCTGTTTTTCTTCAACTTCCGAAGGCGTTGCAAATGGCGTGGGGATGGAATAGCCCAATCCTAACAAAAAGACCTCCGGGGCAAGTGCAACCAACTCATTGTGGACATTAACATTTATCTGCTCATAGTACTCTTCAACACCTTTGGTATCCATATTGCCAATCTGTGCATAAATATTGGAATTATAAGCTTTTATTTGCTCAATTAGATGCTCGGCCCTTGCCTTTGTGCCTACATTGGTCAAATCTCCGGAAATGAGCACGCCTCTGGCCTTTTCTATATGGGGAATACGGTTTAAATTACCTATATCCTCATGCACATCCCCAAAAGCAATCCAAAAAATTTCGCTACTCATAGTTTTGCCCCTCGGCTTTGTCACACACATCCATAAACCCGGCAAAATTTACAAACTTAATGAATACTAACCACCATTGAGCCCTGGGTAGTATCCACAACCTGATAACCCAACTTGTTGAGTTCTTTGCGCAAAGTATCTGCCAGTTCAAAATTCTTCTCCTTACGGGCCTGGTTCCTTTTAGCGAGAATCTCCTTGATCTCATCCGGTAGTTCATCAAGAGGTATGGGCAGGCTTTGCCAGTCCAAAATACCCAGAACATCATCCATATTTTTTAAGGTCTGCTCCAAAAACTCCGCTTCTTCCAGTGTCAACTCTTTTCTATCCATCAGCTTGTGGGCAACCCTGGCCAAGTTAAAGAGCTTAGGCCAGAACCTATGTATACTCAGATCATGTTCAAAGGCATTTTGCAGACTCTTTTTCAAATCAAAAACTGCCTGCTCCATCAAAGGCCTGATCCCCTTTCCCTTCCAGACAAAAGATTTAAGTTTAACCAATACATCCTGAACCTTGGCCCAATTTTTTAGCCACATGTGTAAATTGCTTGGCCCGGAAACAAGTGTCTTGTGATAGGATGTGGATAAAAGCCACATTCTAATGGCCAATGGCTTTAACCCCTGTTCCAGAAAATAGTTGATACTTACTGCTCTCTCCTGAACTTGTTCTTTAAAATCAACAGCCAGGGAGATCATCCATGCCTGGGGCTGCATATTCAAGGCATTTTTCCAGATGCTCCTTAAATTATCCACATGAGGAAAGGCATGCATCTGTCCGGCCAGAACCACATCCAAGACTTCACAGGTAGCCGTTGCAACACTGGCCTGCTGTAGATACCAGGAAGGCCGGACGTTGCCCCAACTGGTTTTCAGGACATTGTCTTCTTTTAGATCCTGCAAGCTGGCTCTTTTGAGCAAAGTAAAATCGCGCGGATTATCCTTGACGTAGTTTTCCAGATCCACGGTCTTGCCCGGAAATATCTTGGACAGGTCCATATGAATCAATGCCCCGTACTCCCTATCCCGGCGCACATCAAAGTAGACAGACCTGAGTTTTTCATAAGCTGTTCCCTTGGATAAAAGTTTTTGGCATATTTCAATAGCTGTATCCGTGTGCTCGGAAGAGAGAACAAACCTGGTCCCGGTATGAATATTTAATTTGCCGGACAGCTCGTGAATCTTTCTCACGGCCTCCTGGGAAAATTCTTTTCTGCTAAGGTTAGCAGCCCTAGCAGCCTTAAGGGTCCGGTCATCAAAATCAGCCAACCCCACAACCAATCTGGAGTCATGGCCCTTTTGGCGTAAATAGCGGTTCAATACATCAAAAAGCACAATCCTGCGCCAGGGCTCAGGCTCATCCAGGGCATCCATACTCGGGCCAAAAGTGAATAAATTTGGGCCTCCACGACTAATTTCTGTATGTAAACAAATCTCTTCTCTTTTATACAAATCAAAGATTTTAATACCGCGTCTCTCAGGGGGAACAAAAAGAGAAGTGCTTAAGTATCTCTCCCCTCCATCAGGAAAAATAGTAACTACCACCCCGCTTTCAAGCTCTTTGGCAACACTCAGGGCCCCGGCCAAGGCAGCCCCTGAACTCATGCCCACAAATAAACCTTCTTCTCTGGCAAGCCTGCGGCACATCTCAAAGGCCTCGTCATCCTCAACGTGCAAAACCCTGTCCAGGATAGTTTTATCATAAATGCCGGGAGGATAAGACTCCTGCATATTCTTGAGCCCCTGAATCTTGTGGCCGGCATAAGGTTCAATGGCAATACACTGCACCTCAGGGTTCAGTTCTTTTATCCTCTTGGTAATCCCCATAATGGTACCGGAAGTGCCCAAGCAGGCCACAATATGGGTAACTTTTCCCCCTGTCTGTTCCCATATCTCCTTGCCTGTGGTCTGATAATGGGCCTCAATGCTGGCAGGATTGTTAAACTGATCCATGAGCACATATTTATCTGGCTCTTCCCTGGCCAAGCGATAGGCTTCTTCAATGGCACCATCCGTACCCAAGTGTCCCGGGGTGAGTACTATTTCTGCCCCATAGGCACGCATGATCCGCTTTCTCTCTTCAGAAGCAGACTCCGGCATCAAAAGCTTTAATTTGTATCCTTTTACAGCACAGACCATGGCCAGCCCGATACCCGTATTACCGGATGTGGCCTCAATAACTATCTTGTCTTTGTTTAGTTGGCCTGATTTTTCTGCAGCCTCGATCATGGCCAAGGCTACGCGATCCTTGATAGAGCCACCAGGATTCCCTGCTTCTAGTTTGGCCAGCACTTTTACATGGCTGTAAGGATTGAGTTTTTTTATCTCCACTAGGGGGGTCTGGCCAATTAAGGATAAAACATCTTTATGTTGCATAATCACTTGTTCTTACTTAAGGTTTAGAAAAAATTACTTCAAAATTAACATCTAGCCAATGGACAGACAAAAAAAAGCCTACTTTTATGCCTTGCTAACAGTGTTTATCTGGTCCACAGTAGCATCGGCCTTTAAAATTAGTCTTCGCTACCTGGATCATGTCCAACTCCTTTTTTACTCAACTTTGACCTCAAGCCTGGCTTTAGGCGTTTTATGTCTTTACTTTTTTGGACCCGGATTTTGGACTAAATTCCATAGGCCTGATATTCTCCGGTCCATGTTTCTAGGTCTGCTAAATCCCTTTTTATACTACCTGATTTTATTTAAAGCCTATGAACTCCTGCCAGCCCAAGAAGCCCAGTCTCTAAACTATACTTGGGGGATCGCCCTGACTATTTTGTCCATTCCCTTACTCAAGCAACGAATCAACTTTTACCAGATTCTGGCTATCTTTGTTAGCTATTCCGGGGTAGTGGTTATTTCTACTCACGGTCAGCTGCTTGAACTCAAATTCTCCAACCCCATGGGCGCTACCCTGGCCCTTGTTAGCACCATCATTTGGTCTCTTTACTGGATATCCAATACCAAAGATGACTTAGACCCCATTTTGCGCCTGTTTTTAAACTTTTGCTTCGGCCTTATTTTTATTTTTCTTTACCTGCGTATGACCTCCCATGTAACCATCTATTCCCTCCCTGGCATTTTAGGGGCCATATACGTAGGCTTATTTGAAATGGGCATCACTTTTGTCTTCTGGTTAAAGGCGTTAAAATTGTCCAGGACAACAGCCCAAGTCAGTAATCTCATTTATCTTTCCCCTTTTTTATCTTTAATTTTTATCCATTTTTTTGTCGGGGAAAAGATTTTACCCTCGACCATCATCGGCCTAATGCTCATTCTGTCGGGCCTGATTGTTCAAAACATGACGCATGGTAAGGTAAAGGACTAAGATAGCTTACCCAGCTGCTGCCCTGACTTGGGACATATCCGTAATACCCTGCAATACTTTTAAAATACCATCTTGCTTTAAAGTTAACATGCCATCTTTAATGGCCTGTTCTCGAATCTTTTCTGTAGGTTCGCGGTACTTGATCAAATTCTTGATACCTTCTGATGTGGGCATAAGTTCGTGAATACCGATCCTGCCTTTATATCCTCCTATGCAATGGCGACATCCTTTGGGTTGAAATAGAACAGGCTTACCTGCTAAAAATTTTCGAGCGTACTTTTCAAAACCAGGTCCGAACTCATGCTTTAGTTCTTCCAGCTCCTGAGCCGAAGGAACATACTTTTTTTTACACCGAGGACACAAGGTCTTGATCAGTCTCTGTGCCAATACACAAAGCAAAGAATCTGCAAAATTAAAAGGGTCCAGATCCATATCCAACAGCCTGGTGATGGTCTCCGGAGCTGAATTGGTGTGCAATGTGGAGAAGACCAAATGCCCGGTCAAAGAGGCCTCTACCCCAATATGGGCAGTTTCTTTATCCCGCATTTCACCGATCATGATAACATCCGGGTCCGCCCGTAAAAAGGACCGCAAGGCAGCGGCAAAAGTTAACCCGATTTTGGGGTTCACTTGAACCTGTCTTAATCCATCCTGGGTAATCTCCACGGGATCTTCAGCAGTCCAGATCTTGCGCTCAGGTGTATTAATGTAGCTTAAGGCTGAATGCAAAGTGGTAGTTTTGCCGGAGCCTGTAGGGCCAACCACTAAAATCAGGCCGTATGGCTTATGGATCATTTTAAGGAAGGCCTGAAAATTTGTCTCTGAAAGCCCCAACTTGTCGAGGGACATTGGCTTTCCCGAAGCCAGGACACGTAAGACAACATCTTCCTGATTTTCCACAGTGGGAATGGTGGCTACCCTAAATTCAATAACTTTATTCCGGTCCGGCAGCTTGATTTTGACCTTGCCATCCTGAGGCAAGCGTCTCTCGGCAATATCTAGATGGGCCATGATCTTGATTCTAGATATCAATGGCTTGGCCAACCCGTAACGAATCTTGCTAAATTCGTGGCAAGTGCCATCAATACGAAATCTAATAGAACAATACCTGGCCCGGACATTGGGTTCAATATGGATATCAGAGGCATTTTTCCGCCACGCTTCCACAAGCAAGGCATTGACCAAACGGACAACTTCGCTATCATGTTCACTGAGCTCACTTTCTTCCAGTTCCTGCTCCACTTCAGTCTCATCATCAATATCCAAGTCATCAACCAGAGAAGCCAATTCCTGATCTGAACTCAACTGCTGGTAAAAGTGCTCAATAAATTGCTCGATATCGTGAGCAGTGGAGACTTTAGCCCGTATATTACTGGTACCGAAAATAAACCTGATTTCATCTAACCTCCCCAAATCAAAGGGATTGGTCATGAGTACTTCAATGGTTTTGCCATCTTGCCTGAACGGTACCCAACCATACCTTTTCAAAAAATCAGGGTCTAATCTTCGCTTTTCAAAAAGTTCAAAAGGAGGTTCTATGGAGGGATCAAAAGGGACGAACTCGGTTTCATAATAAAGTTGCAGGGACTTACCCAACTCTTTTTTATCAATATCATAGACCTGCATGAGTATCTCATCCAGGTCTTTGTTCTCTTTCTTGGCACTCTCCATAGCCTTATTTAATTCTTCCTGGGTTATCTGCCCTGAAAGAATTAAATAAGCATAACGGCTACCCCATTTTCCCTGCCCTGAAGCTTGTTTATGGTTCATAGTTTATAATAGTCGTGAGTCCGAAAGTCGTGAGTCAGAGAGTCGAGAGGCCAGGAAAATCAATAAATTTAAAAGACTCCAGGCTCTCGGACTCACGACTATTGACTCAAAATTACTTATTCAGCCAAGCCATCATTTCCCTTAATTTATCTCCTACCTCCTCAATCTGATGATTATTCATCTGTCGGCGTAAGGCCTGAAACCTGGGAGTACCAGCCTGATTTTCCAGGATCCATTCCCGGGCAAAGGTTCCGTCCTGTATCTCGCCAAGTATCTTTTTCATCTCTTTTTTCACCTGTTCATTAACGACCCTCGGCCCCCGTGTATAATCTCCATATTCAGCTGTATCACTGATGGAGTAATGCATTTTCTTGAACCCGCCTTCATAAAGCAAATCAACGATCAGCTTTAACTCGTGCATACATTCAAAAAAGGCTATTTCGGGTTGATAGCCAGCTTCAACCAATGTCTCAAAACCAGCCCGAATCAAGGCGCTCACACCACCACAGAGAACAGCCTGCTCACCAAACAGATCTGTCTCGGTCTCTTCGGCAAAGGTAGTTTCAATAACACCTGAGCGAGTTGCTCCAATACCCCTGGCATAGGCCAGTGCCCTGGCCAGAGCCTGACCGGTATAATCCTGATGTACAGCTACCAGGGCAGGTACCCCACCACCGCGGACATACTCCCGACGCACCAGGTGTCCAGGCCCTTTGGGGGCAACCATAACCACATCTACATCTTGCGGGGGAACAATTTGATTAAAATGAATATTAAACCCATGACTAAAAACCAGTGTCTTACCTGCTGTTAGGTTAGGCAATACTTCCTCTTTAAACACTTTGGGCTGATATTGGTCCTGGACTAAAATTTGAATCAAATCGGCTTTAACAGCTGCCTCAGAAGCTGAAACTGGCTCAAAACCATGTTCACGGGCCAATTGCCAGTTAGGCCCTCCTGGTCTTTGCCCTACAATGACGTTTAAACCTGAGTCACGCAAATTCTGGGCATGGGCATGTCCCTGGCTTCCATACCCAATAATAGCAATAGTCTTGTCCTGTAATACACTCAAATCAGCATCCTGTTCGTAATAAACCTTCATTATTATTATCTCCTTATATTTTTAGTTATATGACCGAATGGTTTAAGTTTATTAAGTACTACTTCAGCCATTCGGCCATCCACCCATTCACTAAAACTGCATACTTCGCTTTAATGCCACAGTGCCTGTACGGACAAATTCTTTAATCCCAAAACGCTGCAACAAATTAACAATGGCCTTGATCTTTTTTTGGTCCCCTGTGGCCTCTATTGTTAACTCATCAATACTTACATCTACTACCTTGCATCTAAATATATCCACAATTCTTAAAATCTCTGCTCGCTTTGAATCCTCCGCATTGACTTTGATCAGGACCATTTCTCTTTCCACAGCCTGCATACGCGTAAGGTCTACGACCTTCACCACAGTGACAACTTTACGCAACTGCTTGACAATCTGCTCGATAATCTGCTCATCACCGCTGGTAGTTATGGTCATCAAGGACATGCCCTTTTCCAGGGTAGGACCCACACTGAGTGTTTCAATATTAAAACCACGCCCACTAAACAAACCTGCCACCCGGGACAAAACACCTGGCTCGTTCTCCACTAAAACAGACAAGACATGACGCACGGCGTTTACCTCCTATACTAAAAGCATTTCTGTTAACGACGCCCCAGCAGGAACCATAGGATAGACGTTTTCTTCCGGCTCTACCCACACATCAACAATACATGGTTTTTTGGAGGCAAATGCCTCTTTGAGCACTGGCTCCACATCTTCCTTTTTCTTCACCCGGTACCCATCAGCTCCATAGGCTTTGGCCAAGCTCACAAAATCCGGATTTTTGTGCAAGCAAGTAGCACAATAATTCTTATTGTAAAAAAGTTCCTGCCACTGGCGGACCATGCCCAGATAGCCGTTATTTAAAATGACGATTTTTACTGGTAAATCATAGCTGACAGCAGTGGCTAATTCCTGGATGTTCATCTGAATGGAGCCGTCGCCAGCAATGTCAATAACCAGTTTGCCCGGATGGGCCAGTTGTGCCCCAATGGCCGCTGGAAAACCATATCCCATTGTACCCAGACCACCGGAAGAAAGAAAAGTTCGCGGATGATGATAGTAATAGAATTGTGCGGCCCACATCTGGTTCTGTCCAACTTCTGTGGTAATAATGGCCTGACCAGAAGTTAGTTCATAAATTTTCTCCACCACCATTTGTGGCTTGATAAATTCATCGCTGTCTTCATATTTTAATGGGTGTGACTGAGACCACTCTCTAACACGTTCAATCCAGTCAGCGTGTTTATCCTCCCAGTTGACATCTGCGTTGACCAACTCTTCCTCCAGGGCCTCCAGTGCGTTCAAACAATCAGAAACAATAGGAACGTCCACAGAAACGTTTTTGCGGATAGATGTCGGATCAATATCAATGTGAATAATTTTGGCCTTAGGAGCAAAAGTGGCTATCTTACCTGTGACCCGGTCGTCAAATCTGGCTCCGATAGAAATAAGCAGATCAGAATTATTCACAGCCATATTAGCCGTATAAGTTCCGTGCATTCCCAACATACCAAGCCATAATGGATCGTTGCCAGGAAAAGCACCCAACCCCATTAAGGTGGTTGTAACCGGTATCTTATATTTCCTGGCCAGCATTGTCAGTGCTTCGGAAGCTGACGAGGAAATTACGCCTCCCCCTGCATATATAAGAGGTCGCTTGGCCTCGGAGATAAGCTTCGCTGCCTTTTTGACCTGCTTTCTATTGGGCAGATAGTTGGGGTTATAGCTGCGCATGCTTATCTTTTCCGGATAAACAAACTTGCTTGTCTTGGCCTGCATCACATCCTTGGGTAAATCCACAAGAACCGGACCTGGGCGCCCTGTGCTGGCAATATAAAAGGCCTCCTTTATAATCCTGGCCAGATCGTTAACATCTTTGACCAGGTAGTTGTGCTTAGTACAAGGCCTGGTAATACCGACTATATCCACTTCTTGAAAGGCATCATTGCCAATCAGCGGGGTTGGCACCTGCCCTGTAAAAACGACCAGGGGAATTGAATCCATGTAAGCCGTGGCAATTCCGGTCACGGTATTTGTCGCTCCGGGTCCGGAAGTAACTAGACACACGCCTACTTTGCCAGTTGAACGGGCATACCCATCAGCAGCATGAACAGCTCCCTGTTCATGGCGCACCAGTATATGCTGAAAGGGATAGTTAGGCATTTCATGATAGATATCAATAACCGCTCCACCGGGAAAACCGAAAATATGCTTAACGCCTTCTTGTTTCAAACACTCTAAAAAGATCTGAGCTCCGCTCCACTCCATTTCATCCCTCCATGGCTTTGTATTTATCCAAGATGGCTTGCATCCTGGTTTTACCAGCCAATTTCAGTTTTTTAAGTTCCTTCATCTCCTGCTCTTCACCAGGAGTTAGAAAAGGTTTACTCTCAAATTTTTCTAGTTTTTTTTCATAAGCTAAATGGTCTTCCCATAAAGCTTTTAGTTCAGAATCCTTTTCACTGTATTTGGCAATAAGTTCCAATTCGTATTGTTCCATGGGAACCTCCTTTATATGGTTGGTTAAGACATTATTTAGACTAAATCACATTTATTGGTTATATAACTTATGCCAGGCAGGCTCCTGATCAGCTTTAATAAGAATATTTTTCTGCCTTGTTGTCTGTCCACTTTCAATACTGACCTGATTTTTCCTGAGCCCAAGTTCTTTGGCAATAAATGAACACAGAGCACTATTAGCTTTATCATCAACGGGCGGAGCCTGGACTCTGATTTTTAACCGCTGATCATAAAGGCCAACTACCTCATTCTTCTTGGCCTTGGGCTGGACCCAGACCATTAAGCGCCAGATCCCTTTTTTTACTTGCGCATAAAAAGAATATCCCTGCATTTTTACTTTTAACTTACTCCCAAAAATTTTAATTTAGACTCTATTTCATCCACTTGCTGTTCTTCTATACTATTCGACTCCAACAGCTTAAGATGTGATTCGATAAGTGCTCTTAGTTTTATCTCAAAATGGGTGCGCTGTCTTTTAAGCTCGGTTATATCTTCGTGAATCTGGGCCAGTCTTTTGTGAGCCTGGTTTAAAATATCTTCTGCCTTGGCCTGAGCCTCTTCTACAATAAGCTTGGCCTGTTTATGAGCATTAGCCTTAAGATCATCGACCATCTTCTGAGTAGTAATCAGGGTGCTCTGTAAAATTTTCTCCCGACTTTTGTACTCTTCCAGGCTTTTACTAAAAGCCTCTACCTGCTTCTGTAAGTTTTCCTTTTCCTCGGCCAATTTGCCCAATTGGTCGGCTACTTCTTGCAAAAAAATGTCTATCTCCGCCTTTTTGTAGCCAAAAAGAGAAGTAGAAAACTTTTGATTTAAAATATCAACTTTGGAAGTACTCATAGCTATATCCTCAGCCTATGCCATCAATTTAGCTGCATAGCTATTTGAAGCATTGATTGCACTAAAAATATTTTTAAAAATTGAATCGCCATTAAAACGACAATAGGAGACAAATCTACACCGCCGACATATGTAAAGGGAAGCCACTTACGGACACGGTAAAAAACAGGTTCTGTCAGGTTGCGCAAGATACGTACGATTGGATTGTAGGGATCAGGATTAACCCAAGAAAGTAAAGCAGAAATAATGACTACCCAAAAATATAAAGATAAAAGAGTGTCAACAATACTGGCTATTGCTTGTAAAAAGTTGGTAAATATAAACATCGGCCCTCCCAATATACTGCAAAAAGATATTTTTTTGCAGAAAATGTTAAATGTTCATACTGTGAAATAACGTCACTTTTAGTGCCTTTACACTTCATAAGTTGCGTATCAGGTATTGTCGCATAGTCCAGAAGTCGGGGATATACATATCCGCCTGTAAATAAATATTTTTAAACCCCCAAAAAGGTACCCCGGCCCTGCGGGCTGTTTCCTGGTCTACCTCGGAATCGCCAATGAAAACTACCTGCTCTGGTCTATATGACCACATCCTCAAAATTTTAAAAATGCCCTCAGGATTAGGCTTGGGCTGACTAACCCTAGCTGCAGTTATAACCGGAGAAAAATAAGTGTAGAGCTGAAAATGCTCCAGGACCAGATCCATAGTTGTAGTTCTGTTAGTATTAACAGAACAGGCAATCCTTTTTTGCCTCAGAAACTGCAAAAGTGGCAACAGCCCCTCTTCCGGGCGCATATACGGAATTAAAACTTTATAATTGATTTTTTGACGAATTTCAGGAAGTTTATGACGTAACTTATCAGGGACAATAAATCTTAACGAATTGTCCACTGAATGCATATGCACATATTCCTCTTCCTCCTTACACATTGGAGGTAGTCCGAGGGCTTCTTTAATCATATTGTAATATTTGATATTAACTTCTCTCGAATCAAACAACACACCATCACAATCAAAAATTATCCCTTTAAGGCCTGCTATTTCTATTTTTTTCAAAAGAAAGTTACAAATAAACAATAAGCACCCCCGGCATTTTTTCACAACCTGATGCAGGTTCTAAAAAATTAAATTTACAATCTAGACAAATATTGCTGCAATGCAATAAAGTTACTTAACGGTTTTATCATGGAAACAACAAAAATTTGGAGTTGTGTTCATTATTGATTTTCGATATTAATTTGATATTAAAAAGTATAAATCCCTGTTATCAGATGCGCCTGCAAAAAGTCCCTTTTTGCAGGCAATGTTGAATTTCGAATTATGAATGTTGAATTATTTAAATGGGCTACAGGATAATTTTTTGCCAAAATTGTAAATTTTTAATTTTTGCAGTTGCATCTTATCACGCCAGACTGGATAACAAAACCATCGGACAATAAACACAATGAACTCAACAAACAATAAATCAGACTTAAACCAAGGCTAACAATTTTAAATCATTATATAAAAACTTGCCTTTTTGGTCTAATTTTTCTTTTTTTAATACTCCTTCAAAAACATTTAAACCAGAAACTTTTAGTGGACTGCCCTCAATGTCCAAATCCTTTTTCTCCCAGTTAACCCCCATTTCCGCAAGGGCTTCTTGAACCTGCCGGTCCACCACCATTAATTTTCCATTTTCAGGTAAAAACAAGGCAAAAGGGTAAAGAAGCTTTTCCCACCCCAAGTTTACCTGGCTGGCAATTGGCGTGGAAAAAGTAGTCTTAGCCCAAATATCATCATCTTTTTCCACCCCCAAAAGCTGTTCAAATTTTTGCCAGGAATTTTTTAGTTTGTCATCAATCTGGAGCAACTCAATAATCCTCTCCTCCAGAGCATACCCTAAAAGCAGAAGCATCTGTGCTTTTTTTGCCTCAAATAATCGCTCGTCTTTTTTTTTGTCTCCGGCTCCAATCAACTCTGATTTTATAGCCAATGTAGTGTCTGTATAGAAATCATCGATTCCCTTCAATCCAAAGTAAGCCATATCTGAAGGTTTTTTAAATTGTTCTCCAAATTTTAGGCACTCGTTGATATAGGCTTTGGCTTCACGAGGAGTTAAGACAAGGCTTGACGGTAAAAAATAATTATCCTCATCAGTTAATTCCAATCCCGGGTTTAAAAACAAGGCCTTATTCTGCAGGATTTCAGAGACAAATTCTTTGTGCATATAAGGGAAGTGGATTAAAATGTTATCTGACATTTTCTTACCTACTCCAGGATATTTTCAGTTTATTGATGGTAACGATTCAGACGAGTTGAGCTTGTAAACAGAGCAAACATACCTATTCCTCACCAAGATCGTCAATTATGCTCTTATGTCCATTATACTGATATAAATGACAACGTCCCATGCATTTGGGCAAAGCCAGAATACAGATGTTTCCATGAAGATAGATGCAACTCTCTTCTTCTTCGCACGAGATATAGTGTGGGCAATTCCAGCCAGAAATAATTTTTCTGGCCATTCTTCTCTCCCAAATACCTTCTACTTGACTGGGATTCAACTGAAAATATTCAGCCTGATTAACCAAGTGGTCATATTCTTTTTCCCACTTAACAAGTACCTGACATTGCCAATGCCTATTATAACCAGGATTTAAAATCTCCTCATAAACGCAATGACCATATTTAAAAAAAAGGCACCCCTCTCCGGGGAAAAAATGCAATTTGCCCATCAAACTTTATTCAATGATTTTGTCTAGTTATACAGAATAATTGGCAAGCCAGCTAAAAGCAGTACCGCCCTCCAAGAGTCAGTGGCCAAACCCTACTTAAGAGGGCAAATTTTTAATAAATCAATGATTTCCGGATTATATGCCACACATACTACATTGATTGCCTCTAAAAGGTAAAGGCGCTCTTCTTTCTTCTTCATCTTTTTGATATGGCCAGAGCCTGTACCCCCCATCAATTACATATAATTGTTTGGCTCCCATATTGGCCAACAATTTGGCTGCTTCATATGCCCGGCCAGAACTGTGAGAATAAATTACCAGAGGCGTAAATCTGGGAATTTCCATAACTCTTTTCTTTAACTGGTTTAAAGGAATGTTATAGGCACCTGGCAGACGTCCTTTTTCCCATTCCTGAGTAGAACGCACATCCAAAAGGAAAAAATCGGCCCCATCTCTTTTGGATTCCAGTAATTCATCCGGAGTTATGCCCAGGATGCCTGGCTCCAACTTATGGATGGCCATCCTGGCCAATCGTAGCAAAGGATTAACTTTTAAACCCTTGGCTAAAAACTTGTCTTTCAGGATATCATCCACTTTAGTCCGTAAATTTATATATACAGAGGCCATATCCGTCCATCTACTACCCCCTGCCCCTGCCATCTGGAAACCAAGAATCTGTCTGGTTTCCCTGTCCACGATCATTTTTGCCACATATTCATCTTTTTGCCATATGTCATCATATCCTACACAAACCACAAACTCGGCTTGAAAACCCTTTTGCCTGGCCTCGTTTAAACTTAGCCCTGCTTTTGCAAACTCTTTGCCTCCGGTTTGTAACAAAAATAATTCCATAGATTCCGAACCCAAAACAACTCCCGTATTCCTAAAAAAACTCCGGGCCAACTTTCGGGCCAAATTGGACAAGTGTTCTTCATTATATTGTAACAAAAACTGTTCCCTGTCCTGTAAAATCGGTATTAGGTAAACATCATGAGACTTTAAACCTTGAGCAAGCGATGTTTGCAACTGGTCTAAATCAAAGCCAAAATTTTCACTCCATCTTTCATCGCAAGCAATTCGTCCTGAAAAGACGACTAATCTTTCAGCCTCTCTCGTGTTTAACTTATCCGACCAATTTTCTATTTTATCGACTTTCCTAAGCTCAACGCCCTTTTTCTTTAGATGTTCTTCAAGGTAAAATTCCAGCTCAGGCTCAAAAAAGGTTTTGTTCTCCCTTATCCAGATAAACTTTTTCCTTGCCATCAATAGCACCTGCACAAGGGCCAAATCATTTCCAACTACTATCAGGTTATCCAGTTCATCAAAATGATCGATAACATATTGTACACAAGTTTGTTCAGGCCAAATCAAAACCTTTTCTTCTCGGACATATGTAGGGGGATAAACCGCTACCTTGGGAATGATGATGATTTGGTCAAACTGATATGCAGTATGCCCCATATTAGTCAAAATTGTAAGTTCTTTCCTGGGTACATTTACTTGAATTCTTTTTCCCAAAATTGGCTTTTCTCCCCTTTGAAACAGAAAGTTATCAAGTCCTACTTTAAGTTTAGCTCTCGCTCTGGACCAGTTTTCAATCTTTTCTCCGTCTTGAACAAGTTGACTGAGTAGTGGCAGGGGATATTTCTCTTCACTATATTCATCAAACCAGAGCACCTCAGTTTTAGGTGCAATCTTTTTTACTTGGGTCACAAACTTATAAGCAACAAATCCATGGCCGATAATCACTATTCTATCCATCTCAACTCCCTTTTATCCCTAAATCATTCCTAAAAAATCTCTTTTAGATGTCCGAGTCCCAAAACACAAGCCTGTTTAGCCTAAAAATAGGCAAAGGGCTAAAGATTAGCTGTCAGTTGTTGCTAAACGTCTAGCCAACGTCAAAATTAGATTGAATCCTTAAAAGTTTGAAAGCCGTTTAAACTTGCCTCCATAATTCCAAACTCAAAAGTTCTAACCCTCAGGGCAAACGCACCTAAATTGCAAAAATTTTCGCGCCAAGACGCAGAGACGCCAAGGTTAGAGGTAGCGAAAGCGTCAGCACTGTCAACAAAATCCTGACAGAGCTGACTTACTGGCCTTTCAGGCCAGGGTAAATTGATAAACCTAAGCTGAATTCGAAAATTTATATATCTAACAAATCTTTAGTGCACATCAAACATCGGCCAAAGGGACGAGAATCTTTTGTTCGGCTTAAGGGAGGAAGGCGAACAAAAGCCTTTATTTTCCTTGGCGACTTAGCGGCTTGGCGCGATGCTTTCTCTTAAAAATTAGATACGTTTACCCTGTTCAAACTCTAAACATATCTTGACCATCACCAAGCCCAAGTGTATATCGACTCTAACCAAGGAAAAAGGAGGCAATGCATGTTTGGAATAGGAATCCCCGAGCTAATCATTATTTTAGTCATAGTCTTAGTCATCTTTGGAGCCAACAAGTTACCGGAAATCGGCTCTGGAATGGGTAGGGCTATTAAAAACTTTAAAAAAGCCACTTCTGAGCCAGAAGAGATTGACGTCACTCCGGACAAAAAACCCGAAGACGATTCTGAAAAAAATGATTCCAAATAACTCTGGTTTAAAGCGACAAAAGAGAACAAAAATAGTTTTTTAAACCGTAACGAGATGTTGACTAACCATTTTCTTTTGTCTCTTCATGAAAAAACACCTTTCACTAAATAAGTGAAGATTGACGACTTGTCTCTTGCTTTTTTCACTCTGGTTCACGTGATACTCTGGTTGCAACTAGGTGAGAAATAAAAAATCCCGGTTTAACCGGGATTTTTTATTTCTTCTGAAAATGCCCATGATTACCATCGGATATATTCATCCACAACCTATCACACCTCTAAAGAGGTGCATCCAATGGCCGCACTTGGGTTGAGTAGGTAAGATGGCCAGTGAATTTTGTTCAATTCTGACTCAATCTCCATTTTGAAAAAAATAATTTAGTCCTCTATACACATAATGTGTCCCAGAAATTATAGTCAACAATACTACCACAAAAACAAGTTTGGGCAACAGCCAGTTAACTGGCCAAGACGTACTTTTGACCACAAGGACAAAAAAAACAAGTAGAATTTGAAACATGGTCGTCACTTTGCTTATCCAAGAGGGATTAATTTTTCTGCTTATATCCACTCCCCAAAAGTGAAGGACAGCCAAACCACCAAGAATTATCAAATCTCTACTCACAACTAAAATTACCAACCAGGCCGGAAGCCAACCTTTAATCCCCAGACATACAAATGATGTCACCAACAGCACCTTGTCTGCCAAAGGATCAAGCATTGCCCCTAGCCTAGAGCGCTGTTTTAAAACCCTAGCCAGAAATCCATCAAAGGCATCGGTAATTCCAGCCAAAGCAAACAGCCACCAGGCCACATAAAAATTTTCATTAACAAAGGCTGCTACAAAACTAGGAGTAATGAGGATCCTTACCACCGTTAAAAAATTGGGGATAGTCCAGTTGTTTCGCTCGTTCATTACGTACCTTGCTCTTTATCACGCATCAGGTTGATCTAACCCATGAACTCTAGCTGTCTTTCTCCATATCAAAAAGCTTAGACATCATCAGGTCAAACGTTAAACAGATTTACTTTTAACAATACATACCCACTACTGCATAGTCACCTTTTTATTCTAGATACTCAAGTCTCCGCGGTAAAAAGTTAAAACATAAACCGCCATCCGGTATAACCAGTTTGAGGCTGAAATTTTCTTTTACCTAAATTCTAGCGAGAGCTTAAAATTTATCGCCCTACTCTAACTTTTGCCAACCTTTTTCTCTCCAATATATTCATCTTAAGAGTTTGTGGCCAACCCCCATTTTGACTACCAGATTAGAAATCCCGGTTTCTTGAATGCATTGCAAAGGACTGGGTAAGCCATCTTGAGCTTAGCTTGCGGATAAGCAGAGCATAGGGGGACAAAGCTAAATATCTGGGACTCTTTGCCATAACTATCTATAGTTTAAATTGAGCGATTTTTTGCAGCTCAAACTTCAAAATTGCTTCGCTGCCCTCGCAATGACAGGAGCGAGATTGTCATTGCGAGGGCAGCGAAGCTGTCCGTGGCAATCTCACCCATTGAGCGAAAATCGCTCAACTTGGGTATAATTAAAAAATTATTCGTTTATCAAAAATAACCCATTATGCTCTACCCGCAAGCAAACTTTTTACCCCGTTGAATCCAGCGAAGCGGGATTATTCAACTGGGGTAGTTGGATCCAGGCATTTGCACCAGCATGAAAGAAATCAGGATTGAAAAAATTATGAAAAATTGTCCCCTAGATCCGTGAAAATTAACTCAACAACGATTCCTGTAACAATACGGGGCCTTTGGAAAACAGCGAAAACTGTCTGACCGAGTTAGGCAGACTTAATTAAAATCTTTTTAAATCGTTAGCTCCAAAATTTGCTTAAAAACCTGAAAATATAATACCCCAAAAATCCAACGAATCGTGTTAAAATTTTAATTTAGGCTGCCTTCGAGGGAGTTTTTTCGCCTGTTTGACAAAAGTTCCGGATTGCTAATTGTCAATAGACAAAATTTACTCACTTTCACGGATTCAGGTTGTCCTCTTAAGTAAGGTTTGGCCACAGACTCTTAACTAAATTAACCAATCGATAAGCGGTGTGACTTTAATTCAACTTTTTCAACTCGAAAACAACTCCCCGCTTTGGTAAATACTCACTTAATTTTTGCTCTAGTTTTGCTCTATCCAATGTGGAAATGGTCCAACTCCCGGTAATGCTCAAGACATCAACATTTACGGCCACGATTTTGTGCGACTCTACTTCCCTATCCCATTTGTCCAGAAGCTGGTCAAAAAACATAATTGCATCTGTAGTGACCCAACCACTGGTAGCCAGGCTATACCTGGCCACAAAATCCGCCTGAACATCGGCCAAACTAAAAAACCTTGCCCATAAAGCCATCCATACGTCATTAAGGGCTTCACCACTCTGAGTTATATTTTGCCCTTTATATTCAAGCTCTCCCTGCCAAAAACCCTGGGTGTCCTTTTTCAAAATCAAATGTGGGGTGGCCTCAGCTTGAACAGTAACTCCGGTTAGAATCTGAAGTCTTGACAACAACTCCCAGTCCTCAGGATTAAAACCTTTTAAGGTTAAATCATATGGCCAAGTTTTGGTACTGGTATAAAATACACCAATTCTCTTTAAAAGAGATTTTAACCTTTCTCTGTTCACATTAACTTCCAAGTCCATAACAAGCTCTTCAGGCTGAAGTTTTTTACTTAATTCCCGATAGCTTAAGACAAGTTCTTTAACTTTAGGAGTCAAAAACTCAG
Organism: Desulfovulcanus ferrireducens; assembly: GCF_018704065.1. Lineage (NCBI taxonomy): Bacteria > Pseudomonadati > Thermodesulfobacteriota > Desulfovibrionia > Desulfovibrionales > Desulfonauticaceae > Desulfovulcanus > Desulfovulcanus ferrireducens. Next base: position 81,974 of record NZ_JAGUQP010000006.1, read on the forward strand.
CCAGCATTTCTCTTCGAGGGTTTTCCAGCTGAACTCCTAAAATATCGTCTACCTCGAGCATTATAGCCTGATTAAAAGCAAACTCCAAAGCTTGATCCTGAACCTGTAAATGGGTCTCTCCGGCTTCCAAGGGCCAAAAGATGTGTACCTGCTGCCCGGCAATGGCAAGCGAAGACCACAGAACAAAACTCAATCCCAAAATTATCGAAGAGACAAACGAGCTTAAACCATAATTCATGAATTGATTCCTCAACGCTCCGGCTGGGAGTTTCATAGCATACCCCCTAAACTTGCTTACTCCATTTTTTATTTTAAAAAATTCCATTTTACTTCCTTTTAAGTCTGGGGCCAACCCTCATTTTGACTACCAGATTAGAAATCAGGATTGAGAAAATTATGAAAAATTATCCTCTTAAGTAAGGTTTGGCCACAGCCTCATCTCATAAGCGCCAGCACCCAGGAAAGTATGGCCTATCACTATCAGGGTTATCGCCAAGATGAACAAATTAATCTAGAATAATCATTACCCGACATTTTTCCAGAAAACGGTGATTCTTGGCCAGAGATCTAAGCTCATCAGCCTTATCATTGGGTATAACGAGATCTGTCTTGGCCTTGCCTTTAGCCGCGATAGCCTTAACAATAAATGGAGTATCTGCAACACGAGGATTTTGGCTGGCTTTGACCAAATCCTTGGCATATCCAACCATACCCTGCTGAACAGCATATTCCCGACTGACCAAGGCTGAACCGTAAACATCCATGCCATTCTCATCCAATATCTTAGGGATCATGACCGGCCTCGCTCCTAAACCACGAGCATCCACTAACAAACCACTATAGATAGTTCTGGGGGCCTCTATTTCCACTTCTGACTGTGGCTGAGCACCAGCTTCTTCTACTAAAGAAAAAACCGGAAGATCCGGCGTAAGTAGCTCTTGCTGAACAGGTTCAGACTTATTGATTTTGGGTCTAAAAGGAATTGTTTTGGGAATAATTACACTTGCCAGCCCGCCTCTCAAACTAACGCCAACAGTTACTTCAACAGAGCCATCAGACAAATAGGCAGTATCCAGTATTTGAGAATTTTGTAAAAATCCCCTCACCTGAGTAAGAGTAATATTATTTGCGACCATACAATTTGCTACTGACGTTGCTGAATCTATCTGTACTACCTTTATAATTTCCAACAGATTTCTTCTAGCCACCACAGTTGCTGCGCGTAAGGCTAAAGCCCTTGCCTGGTCCAGGTTCATTGTATTGGCTGGAGGAGCAGCAGTTCCAACTGCTGTAACCAACCCAGTTTGCCAGTCAATTTTACCGTTATCAAAGTTTTGCACATAAGAATTATCGTTTATACTCAGGTTTTGGGCCCAGACTTGTCCCCAAAAAATTATTGATAATCCAAAAAGGGCTAAAAGAATAACTTTTCTGTACATGGCCTCCTCCGTTTGCCTTTTTGCAAGGGGGCAAAAGAAGTTCAATCTAACCAGGCGATTATTTTATCCCAAGCTAGCATTACTTCCTGTGGTTTAAACCAGAATATATTTTTTTCTTTTTTAAACCAGGTTATCTGTCTCTTGGCATAGGCTCGAGTATTTTTTAACCACAACTTCTTGGCCTCTTCTAAAGTCAGATGCCCCTTAAGATAAGCTATAAGTTCCGGACAACCAATGCCGCTAAAACCAGGCAAAGTTTCATCTTTATACATTTTGTAAGCATTTTCTACCTCTTCCACTGCACCAAGAGAAAGCATCTTATCAATACGGATGGCTAGCCTTTCAGTGAGCATATCCAGATCGTGGATAAGACCAATTTTTAAGGCTGAAAACTTTAGCTCAGGCTTATGTCGTTTATGCCAGTCAGAAATAGTCGTACCTGTTGCCAGGTATACTTCCAGGGCCCTGGTTATACGCTGTCTATCCCTAGGGTGGATTTTTTCCGCATATTCCGGATCAACTTTTTTAAGCTCAGCATACAAAGCTTCCGGACCATGTTTTATACATTTTAGTTTAACCTCATCACGAACACTATCTGGAACAGACGGTATGGGAGCAAGCCCATAGAGCAAGGAACGCAAATAAAGCCCGGTTCCACCCACCAAGACAGGCAGTCGCTGTCTTTTCCATTCTCGCCAGATCAAGTCAGATGCTAAAGAGACAAATTCTCCAGCACTAATCTTTTCCCTGACAGTTAAAAATCCATATAAATAATGGGGACAGACAGACTGCTCCTGCACACTTGGCTGGGCAGTGATGATAGGCAATTCTTTGTAGACCTGCCTGGAATCAAAATTGATTACAGATATATCTACCTTTTTGGCCAAAGATAGGGCCAAATCAGTCTTGCCCGTCCCTGTTGGACCCAAAATACAGATGATTTTAGGCAAGTTCTCTGTTGAATCCATTGAATTTCCCGAGCTTGGTTAATGGGGTTATGAGTATATGAAATGATAACTATATGAGACATTTAGTGAAATATGAAGCCCCAGGTCCACCCCCATCAACATCAAACAACATAACAATCTCCAGCTCACCCTTGCCCTTTCTTCCCAAAACGCTCCAACAATTTCTTTTCAACAACTTCCGGAACCAAACCATGAATATTTCCGCCCAGTTTGGCCACATCCTTGATAATAGTGGAACTAATATACAACCATCTATAATCAGTCATTAAGAATACTGTCTGAATCATAGGATCCAGTTTTCTATTCATCAGGGCCATCTGAAATTCATATTCAAAATCAGAAACAGCTCGCAGTCCCCTTAGAATGGCCTTGGCCTTTTTTTTACGGGCATAATCAATCAAAAGCCCTGCAAAAGGTTCAACTATAATTCTTGGTTCTCCGGCAAAAACCTCTTTGGCCATCTCCACCCGTTCCTCAAGGGTAAAGAGTGGATTTTTTGGGGAATCATGGGCCACCGCCACAATAATTTGATCAAAAATGTCCAGGCCCCGGTCAACTAAACAAAAATGTCCATTAGTAAGAGGATCAAATGTGCCCGGATAAATGGCTACGCGTTTTTCTTTTCCCATATATAAATCCTTGTCTGACCAAACAATTTATCTTTTAAAAGTATTAAATTTTCTTTAAATAGGTGTGTTAGTTCCAATTTATTCTCCACTTCTGCTACAATCAAAGCCTGCTCATTAATCCAACCGTGTGCGATCAGGCCCTGGAGAGCAGGAATCAATAAATCTTTACCATAGGGAGGATCAATAAAAACCATGTCAAAACTTAAGTCAGCATTTTTATCCAAAATTTTAAACACATCAGCACATAAAACATGGGCTTTTGTCTTTGGAACATCAAGTAACCTTAAATTGGCCCGAATAAAATTTGCTGCCCGTGCATTCTTTTCCCAAAAAACAGCTTTCTTAGCCCCGCGACTCAAGGCCTCCAAACCCAAAGAACCACTGCCGGCAAAAACATCCAATACTGCTACCTCAGGCCAAAACACTCCTCTGGCCTCAAGCATGGAAAAAAGCGATTCTCTTACCCGTCCTGTTGCTGGCCGATATCCCTGGCCATGGCAGGTTTTAATCTTTCTTCCTTTATATTTCCCGGCAATTATTCGCATCTATGAATCTCCTGAGTCGAGAGCCGAGGGTCGAGAATCATAAGTTTAGAGCCTGAATTCATCACCTATTGAGTTTGTGGCCAAACCCTATTTTGGACTACCTAATTAGAAATCCTGGTTTCTTGAAAGCATTGCGAATGGCTGGGCAACCCAACTTAGCGAAGCTTGCGGATAAGCAGAGCATCGGGCTGACAAAGCTAAATATCTGGGAGTATTTGCCATAACTATCGACAATAAAATAAATGTTCATTTATCCTAAATGCCCCATTATGCTCTGCCCGCAAGCAAGCTATAGATGGGTCCAGGCATTTGCACCAGCATGAAAGGAATCAGGATTGAAAAAAAATTATGAAAATTTTTCCTCTGAGTAAGGTTTGGCATAAACTCTATTAAACTTTTAGATTTTTAACCATTTTCACCTAATATCCATCACTTCCGCCTTACCCTTTGACTTTATTTACGAATCAGGGATCTCTGATAATAACTTAGACAACATTGTATTTATCTCTAAAAGGTCATCCCTGAGTTCTGTCTGTTCAGTCCAATTCAATCTTTGAAAATCAGGAATACGGTTCTTCAGGGTATCTACCTTGCCTTGCAGGTCTGTAAACAGAAAATCCCAATTAACCGATGGCCTGGCCTTTTCTATGTCAACCCTGGGTTCAAATATCTTTTCCGGTTTTAAAGTACACTCTTCTAGATAATCTGGAATATGCACTTCATGTCCAAAACGTGCCGTGATTAGTTCGGCTAATATCTTCTGCGCCTTGTACTCACCATGAACAAGAAAAACTTTCATCCCATGATTTCTGAAACAAGATAGCCAGTCTAAGATCTGACTCTGGCCGGCATGGGCTGAAAACCCATTAATAGTGAACACCTTGGCCCTTACAGCCAATTCTTCCCCTAGAATACGAATAGTTTTGGCGCCATCAACAATTTTTCGGCCAGGCGTGCCCTGCGCTTGAAACCCGACAAAAACAATACTAACTCCCTTGCGCCAGATATTGTGGCGTAAATGATGCTTGATCCTTCCAGCATTGGCCATGCCACTAGCAGAGATAATAATGGCCGGCCCGGACAAACTATTTAATTGCATGGATTCTTGAGGAGTCAGGGTAAATTTTAAATTAGGCAGCTGCAAAGGATCTTCACCACGCTCAAGTAGTTCTCTGGTTTGCAGGTCAAAATACCTGTGATGTTTGCGAAAAATTTGCGTGGCCTTGATGGCCAGAGGGCTATCAAGAAATACAGGCATGTCTTTAGGCAACTTACCTTCTTTATATAAAAGGTAAAGAGAATAAATAACCTCTTGAGTTCTTTCTACTGCAAAGGCAGGGATAATTACCTTTTCTCCATGACCGTAACTATATCTGATGGCCTCGGCCAGTTCATCTCTGCTCTGCATTTCATTTTTATGATCCCGGTCGCCATAAGTAGATTCCAGAAATAAAAAGTCCGCCACCTCCGAACAGCTGGGCTCCTTAACCAACAGCTGTTTCGGTCGTCCCAGATCTCCTGAAAAAACAAGCTTAAATTTTTGCTTATCCTTTTCCACCCAGATCTCGATAAAAGCAGAACCTAAAATATGCCCTGCATCCTTGTACATAACTCTTATGCCCGGGCCAACATCTATTTCTTCAAAGTATTCAATTGGCTTTAATAAAGATAAGGTCTTATCCACGTCAGCTTGAGTGTATAGCGGCTCGATCTTAGGCTGGCCTTTTCTAGCTCTTTTTTTATTCTTCCATTCGGTTTCCATCTCCTGGATATGTGCACTATCATATAGCATAATCTCCAGAAGATCTCTTGTAGGCGGAGTTACGTATATATCTCCTTTAAAACCTTCTTTTACCATTTTGGGTAGAAGACCTGAATGGTCAATGTGGGCATGTGTAAGCAGAATAAAATCTAATTTTTTAGCTTCATAGGCTTGTACGTTCCAATTTCTTTTCTCTATTTCCTTATTCCCTTGATACATGCCGCAATCTACAGCGAATCTTGCGCCGTTTACTTCTAAGATATAGCATGAACCTGTTACAGTGCGTGCTGCCCCTAGAAACTTTACTTTCATGTTATTTTTCCTTCTAAAGTTTATTTTTCCAAAACAAGACCATCTTTGGAAACTACACCGACATGACCAACAAGCTGGTCAAAAGAATCTTTCTTATTTTCTTGAATCCAGGACCACAGATGCTCAAAACACTTGTCGCTCCTACCAAGCTTTGACTTAATCTGTACACTTAAAAAAATGCCCACTAAACTGAGTTCAACTTCTTTTAACATAGAGTTTTTACTCTGTAATTCCTGAATTAATAAATTCACCCTATTTAGCAACCCCTTAAAAGCATCTATATCGCAATCGCCAGAAAACAATCCAATTTTACCGTCTGAAAGTTCTCCTACTTGATCATAATTACGTAATATATCACGAATACTGCGTAATACAGTCTCCCTGATCAATCTAGACCAAACTAGCCCCTTGTCTACTACTAACCATTCAAAATTCTTAAAATCCAAAATAGCTATAGAAAGCCACCCCTCTTTACGGCCAACTCGATTTATTTCCGCCTGAAGAGCTTTCTTCAACCCTTCTTCATTCTTCAATCCAGTCCTGGGATCTATATACAGATACTTTTTCAACTCTTTTTGAAGACTTAAAAATCTTACACCAGACTTTATCCTCCACTCCAGTTCACATTTTAAATAAGGTTTGATCAAAAAATCATTGGCTATTGTCTCACTTTCACAAATGGCCACCCGATGCCAGTCTTCACCAATTAAGATTAAATAAAAATCAGATATCTTACCCTCTCGCTCGCGTTTACAACAGAGATTACAAAATTCCAGGCCATCTATACCAGTATTTTCCATGCTTATTAGAACCAGCTCAAAATCATCATCTTCTAACTTTGTAAGCCCCTTAAAATGATTATCGACTAAGACACAATCATACCCCCATTTTTGAACATCCCGGAGTAACTCCTGTCCTACTAAAACATCGGGTTCTATGATCAAAATTTTGACACTTTGGTTTTGTTTGCCCACCATTACTTACTCGCTTTTATCGAGACTGACCTTGCGTGCTAAAAATAAAGTTTGCTGCACCAACGATTATTTGTTCTTTAATTTGTTAAAATAATTCAAAATCCAAAACCCAAAATCCAAAATTCCCTACAAAAACTAAGTCTTTATAGGGATATCTATTAACCTGTATCCAAGAAAAAAGCCATGCATAAACTAGCCAAATTTTATGTTGCTACTCACAGAAGTATAGTTGCGGCAGCATCTGGAGGAACTTAAAGCCTAATCTAACCCCACCTAACAGTTAATAGTTTTTCCCTTAAACAAACTGGATTTAGTCAAGCAACACCATTAAAAACTTTTTTCAATCTTAAAAACCAGATACGGTTTCCTAGCTGCGACCGGTCTAGGTGGTACTTTAGCCAATGCTACCCATCCTGGTCAATTTATTTATTAAAATCCATCCATGGCGACTTGGGAGTGATAAAGTTTTTATCCTCTTCCTGTATCTACCCAAAAGACTCTACTACCCTGCCAATTAAGGAAGAAATCTGCTGCATTTTCTTTGGAGCCAACCAAGAAGCCTATGCTATAGTCAAAAAACAGGTTATATGAAAATGTACTATTTTCATATAAAAATACAGAGCTGTTTTTTTGCCGTTATGTTCACAATCCTTTATGGGCCCAGTGAAATTTTGACATTAAAAACCAGACATGTTCTGGTGGCAATGATTAGAAAAATCCATGAGACCAAGCAAGCCGCCCACAAACTCTTGCCCTCTGGGAACAGAAGAACATAGATGCGAGATTCTGGCTGATATACTTTATAGAACCTAGCCAAGACCTCCATCCTTCTAATGGTTCAAGCGTAAGATATATCCAAAATTTTAAACATTCGCTATGGTTAGGACCTAAATTTAACTATTGCCGGTTTGGCAAAAAAATTGCAATTTATTTGAAAATAAGGGAAAATTTATTTTGGATTGCTCAAAACATGACGGCTCACTACGAAAATTATTGTAAACGTAAAATCAGGTTCCCAGACTGAAAGTTGAGGGGGGGCGGGAGGATATTGAGATGACATTGAGTGTTATTTCAAACAAAACTCAGAGTGCAAAGAAGCTAAGCTTTGACGCGAACTAAGAAACAGAAACGATTACACTTCGTTTTCAGATGTCACAAAATATAAAAAACCTATGAGGTCACGAGATGATTATAGTTACCGGTTCCGGAAGGTCAGGAACTTCCTTTCTTTGTAAAGTTTTAATGCGATGCGGTTGTCATTTTAGGGGAGGATGGGATGAAAAAATAAAAGCAGGCTTAGAAGATCCTTTGATCGTTCATTTTAATGAAGAATTATTTAAAAATTACGGCCTAAATACAGTTACAGATTTCTTAAGCGATGAACAAGTAGCCGAATTGGCTTATAAATATAAAATACCATTAAAAAAATGTGCTCAACAAATTAACTTTGTTAAAGATCCTCGCTTTTGTAAAACGCTTGAAGTATGGTTGAAAGCGGGAGCAAAGGTAGAATTTGTAATTGTTTGTTTAAGAAACATTTCTAGTGTTGTAAAATCTGCAATTGATTATAGTGGTGAGGAAGTAAACTCTTTAGAGCTCGCCAAAAGCTGGCATAATCAAATTTTAGCTAGATTAGGGACACTATTTAATATCCTTTACCAATATGAAGTTAATTTCCAACCCATTATTTTTCCTAAAGATTATCTCGCCTCTCTTGAGTCGTCTAACTTGTCTCCTAATCTACAGTCCTTGGCTAAACGCTTAGATATAGAACAAAAAATTTTAAAAAAAGCTATAAAACAAGAGTTTCGACCTGAAATGATAAAATTTTTATAATTATCATACTAAAAAAATAAATACTTGAATGGAAAATAGCAATGAAATTTGTCAGCCCTGTTTCTTATAAAAAAGATGAGACATATTATTCAAACAATCGCACGGATATCCCATCCATGTTAACTGGTAATCCGCAAAAAATTTTAGAGATTGGTTGTGGAGAAGGAAAGATGGGTGAACTAATAAAGCAAAGATATGAGTGTGAATACATAGGAGTTGAAATAAATTGTAGTGCGGCCCACAAAGCGGAGAAAAAATTGGATCGGGTGATTATTGCTGATGTAGAAAAAATAAATCTAACAGATTATGATATTACTGAGCAATACTTTGATTATATAATTTATGGAGATGTATTAGAACACTTATACGATCCATGGACAACTCTTTATAAACATACACAATTATTAAAAGATAACGGATACGTTATTGCCAGCATCCCAAACATTAGAAACCTAGAAATAATTGAATCGTTAATTAATGGAAACTGGACATATAAAGATAAGGGTATTCTAGACTCTACTCATTTAAGATTTTTCACATTACAAGAAATAAAAAATATGTTTGCTAATTGCGGTTATAAAATAGTGGATATTAAATACCTCCGTGACAAACCGTTTGATCCTAATAAAATAGAAGGATTAATAAATATCGACCTGCCTAAAGTTACAATTAAAAATGTCTCAAAGGAAGAAGCACTAGAATTTTTGAGCGTACAGTTTGTTATAAAGGCTCAAAAGGTAATCGCTCCAGAAACAACAAAGAGTTTTAAATGCTCCATCATTATTCCTGTCTGTAACAGACTCGGATATACCAAGCAATGTCTTGATGGCCTTATTAAAAATACCCCAGAGGATCTTTATGAAGTCATCATCGTGGATAATGCCTCTAGAAAAGAAACTAAGGAATTTCTAAAATGTCTAGAAGGCGATGTAAAGATAATCACCAATACAGAAAACCTTGGTTTTACAAAGGCTTGTAACCAAGGGGCCAAGGTAGCCTCCGGGGAATATTTAGTCTTTCTAAGTAACAGCACAATACCTCAACCTGGTTGGCTTGAAGAGATGATCCAACTAGCTGAAAGCGATGAAAAAATTGGGGTTGTAGGGAGCAAACTACTGTATCCAAACGGTACAATACATCATGCCGGAGTCGTAATGGATAAAAACAAGCTCCCATCTTCCTTGAACGAAGGATGCCCTGCTAATATCCCCGAAGCCAGCAAACAAAAAGACTATCAAATTGTCACTGCAGCTTGTATGTTAATTAAGCGCAAGCTATTTTTTGATGTTGGGTGCTTTGATGAAAGGCATGTAAGTGGTTTTAAAGAGGCGGATCTTTGTCAGAGGGTTGGCAAGAAAGGGAAAAGGGTGGTTTACAGTCCAAAGAGTATTCTAATTTATTATGATTTTAAAAAGAGGGCTAGCAACCAAAAGGGATAAAATTTAAAAAACGTCCTCCCTTGGATAGATAAAAAATAAAATCAAGCAAAATGATAAAAATACTTTCTCTGAAAGCGAATCGAGAGAATGGTTACCCCTACTCACAATTTGAAGCAGATGTCTTGAAACCTCACAACTTATTGGCATCTTCGATCATTTTTATTATTGAGTTCAAACGAATCACAAACAAATCTCCTATAGCTACTAAGATAAACATCTCTTTGTCCCCCTAGAATAAAATCATGCATAATTCTCTTTCTGGCCATATATCCCATTTTAATCCTTTCCTTTTCGTTGCAAATCAAAAATTCCAGAGCCTCAATCCACTCCTTTTCTGAACTTCCCACCAACAATCCGTCCTTTCCAGATTGAATATCTTTTGCATAAGGTGACAAATCAGAATAGATACCTGGAACTGCACAGGCTGAATATTCCAACCATTTAATATTACTCTTACACCGGTTAAATTCATTATCCTCAAGGGGGGCTAAACCTATATCCAGGTTGAGAGAAAACAACCTTTTAACAAACCGCACATAACCTTGTTCAAAAGGAACAACCCTGACTGAAGGACAACGCAATAACCTCTTGGTCGCACAACCAAAGAGTAACACCTCAAGCCTTTCTTTAAAACGATCAATTATATTCACCATAGCCCCTTCAATCATTTCCAGATCACTTTGATGAGTCTGTGAGCCTGCAAAACCGATTTTGATTAAAGAACCAGTTCTATCAGGCAGGGGCATATCCCAGAGCCGCGGATCAAGTAAGTTAGGAAACACAAAAACATTTGCATTAAAAGGCTTTATCTTTTCGGCCAATTCGCTAGTTGAGACTGTCACAGCCTGAACAAGGGGCAAAAGTTTCAGGATATAAGGCCTGGTTTTCTCCATATTAAATGCCAAGGGATTGCTGGCCGGAACCTGCCATAAAAGATCGTCTATCTCATAAACAACCGGCTTGCCTGAATCTAAAATTTTTTCAATGCATGGCCAGGTTTCCTGAATGGGAAAATAACGTTGGACAATAATCAAGTCTGCCCAATCCAAGGCATCATAGGATATGGCATAATTATTGCCGTCACTTTGCACACACCACTTATACTTTAACTCTGGATAAAGATAAGAAAAAGGTCGTATGAGGCGAACCTGAGCACAGGCATAAGAAACTATATCTAGAGAGAATACAGCAATACGCATATCACAACCTTCAAAAAAAATTATAAATAATCAATCTATATTTAAATTTCTACCCTATGTTGCGTCTCCCATTCCTTAACAGCAGCATACAATAGTTGATCATTTTTCTGTGCATATTTTTTTATTATTGTTGCTCCAACGCAAAACGCTTTCCTTTTTTGATGCATTTCTTTTTTTAAAGTTTCACCTAAATTTCTTACTGCTTGAACTAATTCTTCATCCATACAATTAATTCCGGAGAGCATAAGGTAAATTTCATCCGGGGGGAAAAATTTTACAGCACGCATATAAATTTTTTGAGCCTGCTCTCTCATCTCTTCCTTCAAAAAATACTCATATAATTTAATATATCCTTCTTTCCACAACGGCTCTCTAAAAATCATCTCCATATACCAAGCAACATCAAATTTCTTTGGTCTAAAATACTCTAATTCATATTGTCTTGATTTGGACAAAACAGGATAAACTTGTAAATTGTATGCCAATCTAAAATCATACCCGTCTTCCAGATAAAAATTATGCCGATCAGGAACAAACTTACTCCAACATCTCTTGGCTAAAATACCAGCATTGACACTATCATAAGTAAACCGACCTGGTGTCTGACTAGTTAGATGAAAAACAACACTCTCAGGAATCATCGCCAGTCTTTTACCCTCCCCCCTAATCTGGACACAAAGATCAACATCTTCAAACCCATTTCTATAACCTATATAAAAGCTACCACACTGAAAAAAAAGAGCTCGAGGAATCAGAAAGGCTGCCCCGGTAATGGCCTGCAATGAACGTCTTTTTTTGACAACTGTATGATCTTTAGGAAAAAATTCATACAGATGAGAAGCATGTCTTAATGGTGAAAAAGCCACCCCTAGATGTTGGACTGTATTGTCTGGATACAGCAGAAGCGGGCCAACTGCTCCTAATTTCTTATCTTCAGAAAATGCCGCTATAAGTGGCGGCAGCCAGTTATCAGTTACCAAGGTATCATTATTTAAAAAAAACAAAAAATACCCCTGGGCTTTTTTAGCGCCCAGATTACAAGCCGGTCCAAAGTTTATATTTTCCTCGAGCCTGATGTATTTAAATTGCTGCCCGAAAAGATTCTGCCCAAGCACAGGACAATGCGTGTTTGTCTCATCACTTGATCCGTTATCTACAACTATAACTTCAAAATTTTCTCCTCGTGTATGTTGCTTTAAACTTATAAGACAATCTTTAGTCAATTGCCATTGATTAAAAACCGGGATTATAATTGAAACCAAATAGTTACATTTATACTTATTCATATCCAAGCCTCTTAACGCTTACACAAAAAACAAATTTTGCGATTTTTGACAATAAAACAAGCTTCATAGTTAATTCAAAAAAGTGCAAAAGGAGTTTGTAAAAAACAGATCCTGATTGTACATTAAAAAGTCATTCTGCTTATTTCTAACTTTCCTTTATGACTAGCTTACCGTCATTAATCACATATTACTCTAAATTTCGGTCGCTACTTTTGAGGTTCTCCACTCCTTCAGCATCCATTCAAGAAGAATGGTCTAGTTCTGGGTCTCAGCATTAATCCAGTCTAAAAACTCTTTGTTCCCACCTTGTACAGGTAAAAATATAACACAAGGACAGTCATAGCTGTGAATTTCCTTGACTCTTTCAAGCAGACTCTCTTTTAATTCTTCTCTAGTCTTGGCAATAATGACAACTTCTTTACTTTTTTCCAACTGCCCCTGCCACCAATACATAGACAACATCCCGTCCAAAATATTCACGCAAGCTGCCAACCTCTCTCCGACTAAAACTTGACCAATTTTTTCTGCTTCAGCCAAATCTTTGGCCGTGATATAGGCAAAAACATGTCCCATTTTTCTTCCCCTCGAAGTTTTATTGTCGCCGTATTAAGTTGCTAAATAACTAAATAAATTAAAAAACGCCATGTCTGCAAAAAAACTATCCAACAAGTTTAAATTAACCAAGCAAATTTTATACCGTCAATCAAACTTCACATCATCCACATCTCTCATCTTCCGCCCTCCTCACTAACCATCCCATCCCCCATCTATCAAAACTTGCCCTTTTGCCCAAAGCAAAATAAGTAGTCTTTAAATTAACACCTCAACCAAAAGGAGCGGATATGTATATAGTTACTGGTGGAGCCGGGTTTATTGGTAGTGCCTTTGTTTGGCAATTAAACCAGATGGGTATCGAACGTATTCTAATTGTTGACAACCTTGGTCGGACAGAAAAGTGGAAAAACCTGGTCAACTTAAAGTACCTAGATTATGAACATAAAGACAAATTCTTAGACCTAGTCTTAAAAAACAAGCTCCCGGCTATTACAGCCATAATCCATATGGGGGCTTGTTCATCGACTACGGAACTAGATGCAGATTATTTAATGGAAAACAATTTTCACTATACGCAAAAACTGGCCAGGTATTGTCTGGAAAACAACGCCCGTTTTATCTACGCAAGCAGTGCAGCCACTTATGGAGACGGCACGCTCGGTTTTGATGATGACCACGCTGGTCTTGCGAATTTAAAGCCTTTGAACATGTATGGCTACTCAAAACACCTTTTTGATCTCTGGGCTCAAAAAAAAGGGCTATTAGACAAAATAGTAGGCCTGAAATTCTTTAATGTCTTTGGTCCAAATGAATATCACAAAGGGGATATGAAGAGCGTTATCGCCAAGGCCTATTCCCAGATAAAGGATACCGGGAAACTCAAGCTATTTAAATCTTATCGGCCCGAATACGGTCATGGGGAGCAAAAAAGGGATTTTATCTATGTTAAGGATTGTGTGCAGGTTATGGCCTGGTTTTTGGAACATAAGGAGATAAACGGTATCTTCAACCTCGGCACAGGAAAAGCCCGCTCATGGAACGAACTGGCGCGCGCAGTGTTTGTGGCCATGCACCGAGAACCAAGTATCGAATACATTGAAATGCCCGAGAGCATAAGGGATAAATACCAATATTTCACCCAGGCCCGAATGGACAAACTGAAAGCAGCAGGCTGCCCCTGTAGTTTTATGTCTCTGGAAGAAGCTGCCAAGGACTATGTCCAAAACTATCTAAGCCAAGACGACCCGTATTTGCGTTAACTCGTCTACAAAAAGTCAGGATCTACTGCAGCCCGGCCATTATCCAGGATTGTTTTGATAAACAAAACGCTCTTTTTATCCACTGGAGCCAGGGGGAACTGCTTGTGGCAGGCATCGCACTGGCCCATGGATGGCTCTGTGGGGCCAAGCAAAGGAACATTGCGTCCGCAATAAGGACATGGATAAAGAAAAATTATCTCCAATCCCACAGGCTTAACCGGTGGTATAAACTTTTTTTCTCGCATCATTCTCTCCTGATTTCATCGCCTTTGGATGATTATCCCCCTATTGAGTCTGTGGCCAAACCTCATTTTGACCGCTGATTGAAAGTCTTGGTTTCTGTAATGCATTACAAACGGCTTGGGTAACCCAATCTTAACGAAGCTTGTGGATAAGCAGAGCATCGGGATGAATGAGCTAAATATTTTGCGACATTAACCATAACTATCGATAATTAAATGAACTTTTGTTTACCCAAAATATCCCATTATGCTTTGCCCGCAAGCAAGTTTTAGATGGGTCCAAGACTTTGTACCAGCATGAAAGAAACCAAGACTAGAATAAACCATAGAAATTAAGTTGATAAAAAGGTTCGGCCACAAGCTCTATTGAGGAACGGAGCTGTTCCCGCTGAAGGCAGGATCAGCTCCGTCTCACATATTTTAAATCAAGCTCTTTCCTGTCATCTCCTTAGGTTTAGGAATGGACCACAAATCAAGGATAGTCGGGGCAATATCAGCCAGAATCCCACGTGGCCGCAACCGAATGTCTTTTTTGTTTTCACTTATTAAGACAAGAGGCACAGGATTTAAACTATGGGCGGTCTTTGGTTTTCCATCTTCATCCAACATATCATCTGCATTACCATGGTCTGCCGTGAGCAAAATGGTTCCGCCTACCTCTTGCATGGTTTCAACAACCCGTCCCACACACTCATCCACTGCTTCACACGCCTTAATTGCTGCCGGAATGACCCCTGTATGACCAACCATATCCAGGTTGGCAAAGTTACACACATAAAGATCATATTCCCCGGCCCTTATTTTTGAGCATAAAACATCTGTCACTTTGTAAACACTCATTTCGGGCTTCAGATCATAAGTGGCAACTTCACGAGGAGAAGGAATCAATATTCTGTCTTCCCCGGGAAAAGGCTCCTCTTCCCCTCCATTAAAAAAATAGGTCACATGGGCATATTTTTCTGTCTCAGCAATGCGAAGTTGCCTGAGGCCTTTTTCAGACACCACCTGCCCCAGAATATTGTCCAGTTTTTCCGGGGGGAAAATAACCGGCAGACCAAAATCCTTATCATATTCAGTCATAGTGACTAGATTAAGCCGGGGCCAAATTTTACGCTCAAACTCTTTAAAGTGCGGATCAAAAAGCGCCTGGCAAAGCTCCCTTGCCCGGTCGGCCCGAAAATTAAAAAAGATGATCCCGTCACCATCTTGCAGGGTAGCCACTGGTTTATCATCGTCCATCAACACAATGGGCCTTACAAACTCATCAGTCTCGCCAGCAGCATAAGCATCATTAACCGCCACAACAGGATCACGCGCCACCTTCCCCTGCCCAAGAGTCAACGCATCATAGGCCAGCTTAACCCTGTCCCAGCGTCTATCCCGGTCCATGGCAAAGTAACGACCGCTAATAGTGGCAATCTTCCCTACCCCGGTCTCCTGCAGGTAATTTTTAAGCTTTTGCACATAGGTTATTCCGCTTGTAGGAGGGGTATCCCGGCCATCTAAAAAACAATGGATAAATACTTGGCTGACACCCTTTTCTTTAGCTAACTTGATAAGGCTATGCAGGTGTTCCTGAAGACTGTGCACTCCCCCGTCCGAGAGCAAGCCCATCAAGTGCAACCTGCCGCCGTCTTTTATTTTGGCCAGTAATTCATTTAAGACCTTGTTTTCCTTTATGCTCCCATCCTGGATAGCCAAGTTTATGCGCACGATATCCTGGTAAACAACCCTGCCTGCCCCAATGTTTAAATGACCCACCTCGGAATTACCCATCTGCCCTGGCGGCAAGCCAACACTTTCACCTGAACACTTGAGGCTTGTATGAGCAAAATTTTTCAAAAGTTTATCCATATTAGGTGTATTGGCCAATGAGATAGCATTGCCCGGCCCTTTGGGGGCAATTCCCCATCCATCCAGAATCAAGAGAAGTATAGGAGACATTTTACCCATTTTCAGCCTCTTCCGGTTGTTCCTCGTCCAGGTCTAAATCGACCTCTTTCCCCCTGGCCCAAAATCCCTCTAAATTATAAAATTGGCGTGTATCTGCCAGAAATATGTGCACTATCACATCGTTCAAATCCAAAAGAATCCAGTCTCCACCTTTATATCCCTCCATGCCCATATATTCCCACTTATTCTCTCCGACCTTTTCCAGAACATAGTCTGCCAGGGCCTGGGCATGGCGCACATTCTGAGCGGTGACGATAAGCACGCCTTCAAAAACATTAGAGATTTCACGTACATCTAACCCTAAAACCTGTTGGCCTTTCTTTTCATGTAACCAGTTACCAACGATTTTTAATTTGTCTAAAACCGGCATTGCCGCTAATTTTTTTTTCACATCCTTATCAGACATTATCTTTTCTCTCCCATGCATCATTTATAGATATTGAATTTGTCCTGATTATCAACTAAGAACTTCTTTGACTTAATCCATTATTATTTGTAGCGCAAACCAAAATCTGAGCCATCCAGACATTATAGATGCGGCAACCCCATAAACTCTAACGACAAAAAACACAAATTCGACACTTTTGCGAAAGTCCCTCATGGCCGCCTAAATGAAACTAGTTGATCCGGAGAAACCACAGCCAAAAGGAAGAACGGACCGGAATCCCCCCACACTTTTGCAGAAGTCTCGAATTCAAGCTACAAACGTTATGTATGGACAGACAAATGTTAAGAAAACTCTATCCCAAGGTTAAACGTCGCATACTATACTTATTGGCCGGGAGTATGTGGACTATTGTCGGACTTATGCTTATCAGAACTGCATGTAGCTGGCTTCTTCCTTTACCTTCTTACAAAGCCATTTTTTTGGCCCTAATTGGCGCTGTCTCTGGCGTAAATCTCGCCCGGCCTGGTTTTCAGAAACTAGTATCTAAAAATATCTCTCGCATTAACACTAAACCTGAATCGGCCTGCATCTTTGGATTTCAATCCATTAAAAGCTACTTTCTCATTCTATTTATGATCTTGCTCGGTTTTATTTTGCGTCACTCGGTTTTCCCCAAACCATTCCTGGCCATCATATATCTGACTATCGGTCTTGGGCTTTTTCTATCCAGCTTTAAATATTACCCCAACTTTAACAAAAACAAACATTAATCAATTATGGAAATCATTGCCAAAACAGACAATTATATTACCCCTGACAACAAAGGCCGACTGCTGGCTAAAAACTTCCCTAATCTCTACTTTTATTTTCAAACCATAAAAATAGTTCTCAAGGCAGCCAAACAGGCACAAAAAGGACTCTATTCGGATGAAGAATGGGTCAAAAGCAGTCTAAAGATAGTCACCTCTTTAGAAGACACCGGGGCCAAATTTGTGATCACGGGCAAAAAACATTTTATAAACCTGGATAAACCCTGCGTATTTGTGGCTAACCATATGAGTACTCTGGAGACTTTTGTCCTCCCCTGTATTGTCCGTCCCCACCGTCCCATAACCTTTGTAGTCAAAAAGAATTTAGTTGAAATGCCTATTTTTAAACATATCATGATAAGCCGTGATCCAATCACGGTCACCCGAGAAAATCCCAGGGAAGATTTTAAGGCAGTCATACAGGGGGGAATGGAAAGGCTAAAAAAAGGTGTCTCTATATTTATTTTTCCTCAAACAACCAGAACTACGACATTCGATCCCAAAAAATTCAATACTATTGGAGTAAAGCTGGCCAGAAAAGCCCAGGTGCCTATAATCCCTGTTGCTTTAAAGACCGATGCCTGGGGAATAGGTAAATGGATAAAAGACTTTGGCCCCATCTCTCCTCAAAAGACTGTCTACTTCACCTTTGGCCCGCCCTTAGAAGTAAAAGGAAACGGTAAAAATACGCATCAGCAAATTATAGCATTCATTTCTGAAAACTTAAGTAAATGGTCATGAAATCCTGGCAACTAATGCATGATGATGCTTCCTATCTTTATAATAATATGACTATGACTGATTTAAGCCTTAGTACTATCCGACTCCAACTCTTTATATGATCGACAAAACAGCTATTATCCCGACCGTCCTAGAAAAACTAAAAAAACTGCCCATTGGGCACTGTATTGACCTGCGCACCTATAAACGCAACCGCTCGGTCGTTATAGTCAAAAAGGAAGAGGATGAGTATCTGGTTATTGAAAACGGATATTTTCAGGAAGAGTTTGTGGTTGGCTTAAGCAAGTTAAAAAAGCTCTTAAAAACCCTGCTAAAAAAAGAATTCCCCCGCAGTAATAAAATTAGACTCTATAACCTGGGAGAATACAATAAGGAGCAGCTGGCAAAGACAAATTGGAAAAAACTCTAGAGTCTGTGGCCAAACCCCATTTTAACCGCTGATTGAAAGTCTTGGTTTCTGACATACATTACAAACGGCTGGGGTAACCCAATCTTAGTGATGCTTGCGGAAAAACAGAGCATCGGGATGAATGGGCTAAACATTTTGCGCTTTTGACCATAACTATCGATAATAAAAGAATATTCATTTATCCCAAATGCCCCATTATGCTCTGCCCGCAAGCAAACTTTTTACCCCGTTGAATCCAGCGAAGCGGGGCTGGCTTTTGCCAGTATTCAACTGGGGTAGATGGGTCCAAGTCTTTGTACCAGCATGAAAGAAACCAAGACCGAAATAAACCTTGGAAATTAGGGTAAAGGTTCGACCACAGGCTCTACAGACTCTCTAAATGTTGGCCGGACAAATTATATGTAAACAATCCGGCCAAAACTAAAAGCAACCGCCTTCAGGGGAATGCTTTTAGTTTTTGTTTTTAAGCATAAAATTATGGACAGCCTCCTGCAAGGTAGTGGCTGCCAAGTGAGCACAATGTTCTTTATCCTCGGGTAGTCCTCCTAACCTCTCTAAAATCTCCTCCCCGGAGATGGAGGCCGCCTCCTCCAGAGACTTACCAAGTGCTATTTCGCAGGCCACAGAGCCACAAACAAGACTCGGCCCACAACCATCTGTAAAAAAAGAAGCTTCTTTTACTACATCGTTTTCAATGCGTAAAAAAATCTCCATACTGTCCCCACAGCTTCCCTTCAGCTTGGCTGAAGTCGTAGGATTGTCCATCACTCCAACATATTTAGGGTTCTTCCAGCGCTCCAGAACATATGGACCGTAATCCTTTTCTGTTTTAACGTATATTTCTTCCTGTAATTGATCTAAAAACTCATCCAGATTAGTAGACATTGGTCCTCCTTATTTAATTTTAAAATTAAGCACTCAACTTTGGGTGTTGTCTGACTCACTATAATTTCAATACTCAACTTTCTGACACGATTAACATCCTCAAATTACTACACAATTGAAGAGTGCATTTTCTGAAATGCATTACAAACGGGTTGGGTAACACATCTTGGCGAAGATTGGGGAAGTGCTGTGCATAGGGAGGTTGTTCCATCGAACTTTCGAAACCCATCATAACAACAGAAATGGCATGAAGTAACATTCTATTGACTAACCCCATTATGCACAGCCCGCAAGCAAGCCTTAAATGTGTCCAAGTCTTTGTTAGCATTGAAGAAAATGCGCTCGCAAATTAACTCAG
>NZ_JAGUQP010000007.1:0-61662 GCF_018704065.1 Desulfovulcanus ferrireducens
ACATGAACAAAATGAACAACGAAACAAATCGCCTAACTTATTGCCTTTATTGAAATATTTTTAACCGGACACTAGTGATGTAAAGTCTATTACTGGCCTTATGATACGGCCCTTAATCTGCGCAAAGGTAAGTATCAGTATGATTTTCAGCTTGTTCTATCTAAACTGGCTGCCAACCAAACTTTTGAGGAAACTTCGCAAAGAATTGCTGAAATATATGGCTATGAAATTTCTCAAGACACTGTTTATGAATTAACAAATGAGTATGCTGATGATGTCAGATTGACAGAAATAATTCCGACCAGAGAAGAAATAAAAGAGATTGTTGAAGGTGCGACCAAAGGGAGACGGCGTCGTCCTATCCTGGTTTTCGCTGTAGATGGTGCCATGGTTCCAATACGCACCGGAAAAGGCAAACCTAATGTCTGGAAGGAAGTTAAAGGAATACGCATTTATCTGCTCGATAACAAAAAAATCGTTCACCTGATCAGCTGGCATCAAATTGCAAACAAAGAACAATTTCGGGAGTTTCTGGTTAATCTTAAGGAAGAAGACCTATTTCCCATGGACAAAATCAGAATGTGTTGCATAGCAGATGGAGCAGAGTGGATATGGGACACTGTAGTAGAATTTTTCCCTGATTGCCGCCAGATTCTCGATTATTACCACTGCACAGAACATTTGCACAGGTTTGCCTCCTTAAAATACCGGGATGAGGTAGCGGCTAAAGAGTGGGTGGAGCAAACCAAAATCCGCCTTTTCCATAACAAAGTACAGCACGTTATTAGCGGTCTTAAGCGAATGAAATGTAGTCACGAGTTAAAAAAAGAGAGGGACAACCTGATACGCTATTTGTCAAAGAACAGGAATCGATTAGATTATGGCAAGGCGAAAAGAGGCGATTATCCTCTGGGAAGTGGAGCTATTGAAAGCGCCAATAAATTTATATGCCATACACGGTTGAAACGCTCGGGCGCCTGGTGGAAAGTTGAAAATGCCAATAATATTCTTAAGTTGAGGTGCGCACAGTATAACAACAAATATGATGAGAATTTTGCGAAGTATGAGCAAAAGCAAAAAGAAAACAAAGCAGAATTTGGGCCAAGATTGAAGCTAGTTAAATAACGGTGCAGCTATCGAATGCGCCCGTTAAATGTTGCGTTTCGCAAGATTGTATACCAAGTAACACTTTTGCGCTATTTACATTTATACAAAACACATACCTCAAAGCTCGATAGGTTATCTGACTCCTGCTCGGGCCTTAAAAAAATGGCAAGAAACACACCCTCGTCATTTTGTTAAATCGGTTTATAACGAAGCGAGACTTGACAACTATGACAAGCAACAAGCTATTTTGCTGTATTGTTGATGAGAGACTATGATTAAAAAATTAAAATCTTTACTTTCTAAACGAGATAAAGTTTTTTTATTTTTTTTACTTTCTTTTTCCATATTTATATCACTCATTGAAACAATAGGTGTTGGAGTGATAATGCCTTTTATGTCAATTGCTAATGATTTTTCTAAAATAGCAAGTAATAAAATCTTGAACAAGATTTATTGCTTTTTAGGGTTTAGCAGTGAATTAGAATTTGTAGTATATTTTGGTGTTTTTTTAGTATTTTTTTATATTTTCAGGGCAATAGTGAATTGTTTATATTTTTATATGCTTGCAAGATTTGCTGAAGGTAGGTACTATGTTTTTGCATATAGATTGTTTGGAAATTATATGGGCTATTCATATCGAGATTTTATAGAAAAGAACTCTTCCCATCTAATTAAAGTCATTATCAACGAAGCTAATAATCTTGTAAATTTAACTATAAAAGTTTTATTTGTAATGAGTGAA
This sequence comes from Desulfovulcanus ferrireducens, assembly GCF_018704065.1. Classification (NCBI taxonomy): domain Bacteria; kingdom Pseudomonadati; phylum Thermodesulfobacteriota; class Desulfovibrionia; order Desulfovibrionales; family Desulfonauticaceae; genus Desulfovulcanus; species Desulfovulcanus ferrireducens. The sequence continues at coordinate 1,850 of NZ_JAGUQP010000007.1, forward strand.
ATTTTTGTAATGATTTTTATTTATTCATTTTTATTATATATAAATTGGAAAATGACAATTCTTTTGACTATATTTTTGGGTGTTAATATTGTCATTTTAAAACTGACAGTTTCTAAAAAAATAAAAACAGCAGGAGAACTTCGAGAACAAGCTCAAAGAAAATTTTATGAGATATTAAATTCATCTTTTGGTAATTTTAAAATGATCAAGTTAAAGGGAAATGAAGAGTTTTTAATAAATGAATTTAAAAAAGCAGGCAGTGTTTATATATTGGCAAATATAAAAAATCGCACACTTTCACATGTTCCAAGATTATTTTTAGAAGCTTTAGGATTTTCAATTCTTGCTATTATTGTAATTTATTTGATTATAAAATACCAAACAGATATAAAAGCGGCTATACCAATACTTATGGCTTTTGTTCTTGGCCTTTACAGGCTTCTTCCGAGTATAAATAGAATTATAGCATCGTATAATGAAGTTTTGTTTTATTCTAAAAGTTTAGAAATTGTGCATAATGAATTGATTTATGAGGTTGAAAGTTTGGGAGAGGAAGAGATTGAATTTAAAGAAGAAATTGAGCTTAGAAATATTAGTTTTGCATATGTAGAAGGTAAAAAGATATTAAAAAATATAAATTTAGCTATTAAAAAAGGTGAAAAGATTGGAATAGTAGGGGAAAGTGGTAGCGGAAAATCAACATTAGTTGATATTATTATTGGGCTTTATAAACCAAAGGATGGTAAACTTTTAATAGATGCTGTTGAATTAAGTGAAAAAAATCTTAAATCCTGGAGAAAAAAAATAGGATATATTCCACAATCGATATATTTATTTGACGGAACAATTGCTGAAAATGTTGCTCTTGGAAGTAAAGTAGATAGAAACAAAGTAAAAGAGGCCTTAAAAAAAGCCAGACTATTAGATTTCTTAGAGAGTCATCACAAAGGTATTTATACAGATGTTGGAGAAAATGGTGTAAAGCTCAGTGGTGGTCAGAAGCAGCGAGTTGCTATTGCAAGGGCAATTTATAATAATCCTGAAATTTTAGTTCTGGATGAAGCTACAAGTGCTTTAGATCATAATACAGAACAAGAGATTATGGAAGAGCTGTATGAGCTTGGAAAAGATAAAACAATGATAATCATTGCTCATAGAGTTTCAACACTTGATGGGTGTGATAGGATTGTAAGGCTAGAAGAAGGTAGAATAATATGATTTTTTCTGTAATTACTCCTACATATAATAGAGCTGATAAATTACATAGGGTACATGAGAGTATAAAGTATCAAACTTTAAAGAAGATAGATGATAAATATATTTTTGAATGGATTATCGTGGATGATGGAAGCAGTGATAATACAAAGGAGTTAGTAGAAAAATGGCAAAAAGAGGTTGATTGGCCTATTATTTATATTTATCAGGAAAATAGAGGAAAACCTCATGCTTTGATGAATGGAATTGAAAAAGCAAGGGGAGAGCTTACTTTAATAGCTGATAGTGATGATAAGTTTTTACCAGAAACTTTTGAAACATTTTATGATATTTGGCATGGGTTTAATGATGATGAAAAAGCTAAGTGTGGCGGGATTGGAGTTTTGTGTCAAGACCAGCATGGTCATCGCATTGGGTGTGATTATCCAGTTACACATCGGTTGATTCCATCCATTAAGGCAGTTTTTGGATGGAGAGATATTGGCTTAGGTGAAACGTGGGCAGTACTTAAAACCGAAAATCTAAAAAAAGCGTTTCAAATACCTGATGAAGCAAAGCATCTTAAATTTATTCCTGAAAGTTTTTTTTGGAATCGTATTATTTTTGAGATTCAACCTTACTCATTTTTCATCAATAAAGTATTGAGAATATATTATAGAAATGAGTCTGACAATATCAGTGATAATGTTAGATTGAAATATCCAGAAGGATTTTTGTTTGAATCAAAATGGTTTGTAACAAAATATTGGAAGATTGCTTGGCAATATCCAAAAATCTATTTAAAGCATATTATTAAATCAATATATTTTTCATGGAAATTACATATTCTACAAATGATAAAAATGGATTGTAAAAAAGTATCACCTTTATTAGGAATTGATAAAAAAGAACCTCATTATTATAAAAATATTAGAATGAAAACAGATACTTGTTTGCATGAACAGTTAGTAGATTATATAAATAAAATTAGTTGTAATAAAAAATTAAAAATATTAGACTGGGGTTGTGGGGAGGGTGCTTTATCTCAAAGACTTACAGACTTAGGCCATGAAGTTATAGCCGTAGATATGGATGCTAATAATTTTAAAGCTAATTGCAAATTTTTTCAAATTGATTTTAATTGTAAAGATGAAGTAGAAAATTTTTTAAATAAACATTATAATTTTGATATTGTATTAGGTATAGAAGTAATTGAACATGTAAAGTCACCTTATGAATATTTGGAATATATTGGTAGACTTTGCCAGAATAATACTATTGCAATAGTATCAACTCCAAATATTGCTTCATGGTGGGGTAGGTTTTGGTTTCTATTAACTGGTGAGCTTTGGGGATTTTCTTATGATAGTTGGGAAGAGCCTGGTCATATTAATCCTATAAGTGACATTGAAATGAAGAGAATATTGAAAGAAAAAAAATTTGAGTTAATAGATACTTGGGAAGGTGGAAAACTTCCAATTATTTGGCTTTATAATATTAAGAGGGTTTTAATAAGTTTATTTATGTTGCCTTTTCAGGTTATAATGAAGGGAAGGAAAGATGGTTGGGTATTGGTATATGTTTTTAAAAAAGGTAGTAATTTATAATGAAGATAGTATTTATTATTTCATCACTAGGAAGTGGAGGCGCAGAGAGGGTTTTAACACTAATTGCAAACTACTTATCTAATAAATATACAGTTACAATAATAACACTGTCAAGTGAAAAACCATTTTATAAAATTGATAAAAAAATTAAACTAATACAGTTAGATTTATTAAAAATTTCAAGAAATAAATTTGAGTCATTATATAACACTGTAAAAAGAATCTTAATATTAAAAAAAACTCTTAAACAAGTTAATGCAGATGTGAATATATCTTTTATGACTCATACAAATATTTTATCAATTATTGCTTCAAAATTAAATCAGCAAAAAATTATTGCTTCTGAGGATATAGAATATTATTATTATAATAATAAGTTTTTATTTTTTATAAGAAAAATAGTTTATAAATTTTCAGATTTTTTAATAGTAAAAACTTTTGCTGATAAAAAAAATTATGATTTTTTAAAAAAAGTATGTGTTATTGGTAATCCTTTACCAAGTATATCTTTTAAAATAGATTCTAAAAAAGAACCATTTATTTTAGCTGTAGGACGATTAGATAAACAAAAGGGGTTTGATACTTTAATCGAAGTTTATTCAAAAATAGATACAGATTGGAAACTATATATTGCTGGTGAGGGAAAGGAAAGAGAAAATTTACAAAGTTTAATAAAAAGTTTAAAGTTAGAAAATAGAGTAATATTATTAGGTATAAGAGAAGATATTTTTGAATGGTATGCAAAAGCTTCAATTTTTGTTCTTTCTTCAAGAAAAGAGGGGTTTGGAAATGTTTTAATAGAAGCGATGGCTTTTGGTTGTGCTGTAGTGAGCTTTGATTGTCCCTATGGTCCTAATGAGATTATTCAAGATGGTGTTAATGGTCTTTTGATTGAAAATCAAAATAGTCAAGCTCTTGCAGGAGCTATCAAAAAACTTATTGATGATCAGGTATTAAGAGAAAAACTATCACAAGAGGCACTTAAAGTAAGAGAGACTTACCATATTAAAAAAATTATTGGTGCGTGGGAAGAAGTGATAAGATTAGTTTTGTAAAAGGAGAGTCTACATTGGCAATTGTATATATTTTAGGTACAGGATACTGTGGAACGACTGTATTAGGCTTATCTTTAGGTGTCCATTCAGCAATTGTTGATATGGGAGAATTATCTTATCTTTTAGATAATATTAAAACTAAACAGAGTTTAGAAAATTTTTATTCAAAAATGAGTTGTTATTGTGGCACTATTATGCAAGAGTGTAGTTACTGGAAGGACTTTTATGAAATTTTAATTAACAATTTAGATAAATCATTTGCTGAAAAATATTTAATACATTATAATTTTTTTAAGAAAAAAAATCCAGATAAGATAATGGTTGATTCATCAATGAAACTGGATTACTTTAATCAAATAATTAAAGTAATCCAAAAAAATGAAGTCTACCCAATACTTATAACTAAAGATATTAGAAACTGGTCAATATCTGTAATAAAAAAACATGGTGGAAGTGTTTTTAAAAGATTTTTGGGATGGTATTTTAGAAATAGGAAATTTAGCAAAATCTCATATACACATTTAAAAATAGGTTATGAAGAGTTTGCTCTATTTCCTGAAGAAATTTTAGTGAAAATAAGTAACTATTTGAACATAGAGTTTGAAAAAGATATGTTGGAACCGTATAAATCTACAAGTCATCTGGTTTGGGGCAATAAAATGAGTAAAGATTCATCAAGAAAAAGTAAGATTTTTTATGATTACAGGTGGTTTAATAGCTATTCTGTTTGTTTGGCATTTACTCTAATGCCGTTTGTTAGAAAATTAAATAATACGTTGGTGTATTCTAATAATCTAATTTCTAAATTTAATTATAAGAAATGAAAACACATATACTAATTTCAAGTCACTCAAAAGCAAATGATATTTGGTATATAACAAACTATTTTTTAATGAAGTATTGGAAAGGAGATGTTGAAATATACCTTGGAGCGAATGGAGAAGATAGAAAAGAGTTTGTCCCAAATAGTTGGAGATATATCAACAATGGAGAAGATGTGTCATTCTCTAAAAGTTTGATGAGCTATTTAAGAGCTATAGATGAAGAGTATTTTATTTTAATGCTTGATGATTTTATAATTTTGGAAGAGGTTAATACCAAAAAAATAGAGAAAGCATTTGATTTTATAAAGTCTAACAATGGAGTTTATTTAAGACTTGTTCCAAATCCAAAAGGGGAGAAGAGAGTAGATAACGATTTTTCAAAAATCGATGTAGAGTCAAAAGTTCCTTATGTCACATCTTTACAAATGGCAATTTGGAAAAAAGATTTTTTAATGCAACTTTTATCTTATGACTTTTCTCCATGGGAGTTTGAACTTAAAGCTGGAAAGACCAAAGAGTCCATGGAGAATCGCGATAAATTTTTTGTTACTAATTATAACTTTATTAAATATACACATTTCGTTGAAAAAGGGAAGTTCTATCCCTATTTAAAAGATATTTTAAAAAAAGAGGGTTTGATTTTAAATTCAACAAGAGAGTTTTTAAGCGAAGAAGAGTTGAAAAATATGCAAGATTCTTGCTTGAAAAAAAGTATAAGAAATTTATTGCCTTCTCGATATATCAATTTTATTAGAAAACTTATTGGGAAAGAGCCATTATGAAAGTTGCTCTTGCCATCCGTTCTCTTGATATTGGTGGTGCAGAGCGTCAATTTATCGAACTGGTTAAACATATCGATAAAACCAGGTTTGATGTAACAGTGTGTACGATGTATGGGGGTGCGCAAGAAGAAATAGTTAAAAGTATTCCACTGATTACCTATTACAACCTCGGGAAAAAAGGGCGTTATGATTTTGTGACATTTTTCAAAAAATATCGTCAGCTTTTAAAAGAAATTCAACCGGATGTGACTTATTCTTTTCTTGGAGAGATGAACCTCTTTTCCCTGTGGTGCAAACCTAAAAAGTCGAAGATTATTTGGGGATTTCGAGCATCCAATATGGACTTGAAACAGTACGGTAAGGTTCCTCAGATACTCTTTTGGTTACAAAAGAGACTGTCATGTCGTGTCGATAGAATTATCGCCAATTCATCGGCATCAATAGAGTTTCATCGGACGCAAGGTTTTGATATGTCACGTGCCATGGTGATCCATAACGGTATCGATATAGAGAGATTTAAAAGAGATCACAATGCAAGATTAAAATTTCGTGACATGTACGGTGTTAGAGGTGACCAGATTGCCATAGGAATTGTGGCAAGGATCGACTATATGAAAGGATATACGGTCTTCGCTAAAGCGATGAAAAAAATTTTAGATCGATATGATCAGGTGAAAGCCTTTGCAGTAGGCGACGGAGATAGAACGATTAAAAAAAGGTGTGAAGAGATTCTTGGAGCTCATAACGGTGTGCGCTTTCAATGGCTTGGTCAAAGAGGAGATGTCGAGGTAGTCTATAGTGGATTAGATATTGCTGTCTCATCTTCTAGTTTTGGTGAAGGTTTCAGTAATTCGATTGCAGAAGCGATGAGTTGTGAGGTGCCATGTGTTGTGACTGATGTTGGAGATTCAAAGAAAATGGTTGGTGCTACAGGAATAGTTGTTGAGCCTAATAATGTAAACAGTTTATATTGTGGAATAAAAGAGATGATAAGCAAAAAGAATGTTATATCTCTTGGCAAGAAAGCAAGGAAAAGAATAAAAGAAAAGTTTTCAATTGAAAGAATGGTTATGAAAACGGAACGAGCACTATTTCATGTTATAGAATCAATGTAAATTTTATTTAAAAATAACGATTTTGAAGTATTATCAGACAAAATTGAAAATTCTCCATATAATTACTGACCTTAATACAGGCGGAGCTGAAGTGATGCTTTATAAACTTCTTTCCCGCCTGGATAGAAAAAAATTTTCTTGCCGCGTAATTTCTCTTTTGCCAATTGGTTCAATAGGAGAAAAAATTCAGCGCTTAGGTATCCAAGTTGACACGCTGAATTTAACCCGCGGCATTCCCTCTCTTTTAGCCTTTATAAAAACAATCTCTTTAATTCGTTCCTGGCGGCCAGATATAATCCAAACCTGGCTTTATCATGCTGATTTATTGGGGTTAATTGCGGCAAAAATTGCCTGTAAAGGCAGAGTTATATGGAACATCCGCTGTTCGAATATGGATTTTGCTCAGTACAGAAAATCAACTGCTTGGGTAGTAAAAATCAACGCTCTTTTTTCCTCATTCCCTGAAGCAGTAATAACTAATTCCTTTACAGCTAAAGACTATCATTTTAACCTCGGGTATAGCCCAAAGAGATTTCTAGTGATCCCTAACGGTTTCGAACTGGGAACGTTTAAACCAGATGATGCGGACAGGGAAAAAATTCGACAGGAACTTGGAATTTCAGCAAATGACTTATGTGTAGGAATGGTGGCCCGTTATGATGTGATGAAAGATCATAGTAATTTTTTGCGGGCGGCGGGATTGGTTAGAAAAGAGATGCCAGATGTGCAATTTATTCTCTGTGGGCAGGATGTTGATGACAAAAATAAGCAACTAATGGATCTAGTTCATAAGTTTGCGCTTGATAAAAATGTTTATTTGCTTGGGCTCAGAGAGGATATTCCCCGTTTGTTATCAGGCCTGGATGTCTATTCTTCTTCTTCTTTTGGTGAAGGCTTTCCTAATGTGATTGGAGAAGCCATGGCCTGCGGCCTTCCTTGTGTTGTCACAGATGTGGGAGACTGCTCCAGGATAGTTGGCGATACAGGTATCGTTGTACCGCCAAAGGATTCTCAGGCTTTGGCTAAGGGGATGTTAGCTCTCCTATCGATGCCGGAAGAAGATAGAAATAAGTTGGGATTAAAGGCCAGAAAAAGGATAGAAGAGCATTATAGTCTGAAGAAGATAGTGAAGCAGTATGAGCAATTGTATTTTTTAGTAAATTGATAATCTTCCTCCTTAACAAATCATCTATTCAAATATTTTTAATAGAGATCAGGACCCAGTTATGTGTGGAATAGCAGGCTTTATCGACTTTGCATGTTCGCAGAACAGATTTTCTTTGGAATCTACGGTTCGTAGGATGGCCGATACCTTAACTCATCGTGGCCCTGACGCTGGTGGAGTCTGGGTCGATGAACAAAGGAGCGTGGCATTAGGCCATCGTCGCCTGGCTATTATTGATCTTTTGCCTTCCGGGAACCAGCCCATGCTTTCTCCTGGAGGCAGATACATAATTGTTTTTAATGGGGAGATATATAATTTTCAGCAGTTACGGCAGGAATTGGCAGGAAGGAATATTGAATGGCGCGGGAACTCAGATACTGAAGTCATGCTGGCTGCTTTTGAGGTTTTAGGAGTAGAACGGGCAATAAAAAAATTTATTGGCATGTTTGCCTTTGCCCTCTGGGATAGACAAAAGCGTTGTCTGTATCTAGTGCGTGACCGTTTAGGCATCAAGCCTCTTTATTATGGTTGGGCAGGGAAGACATTTTTATTTGCATCAGAGCTTAAGGCACTACGAGCATATCCCGGCTGGTCGGCTGAGATAAACCGAAATGCGTTGTCTCTTTTTTTACGCCATAATTACATACCTACTCCTTATTCTATCTATGAGGGTGTTTTTAAACTCCAGCCTGGCACTATCCTTACTATCTCATTTGATAGTATTCCCGGTTCATTGCCAGAGCCTGATGTATACTGGTCGGCCAAAGAAGTTACGGAAGAAGGAGTTCGCAAACAATTTGCATTAAGTGAAGAGGACCTGGTCGAGCAGTTGGATTTATTGCTTAAAGACGCCATTGGTTTGCGCATGATTGCCGATGTACCTCTGGGCGCTTTTTTATCCGGTGGAATTGATTCCTCAACAGTTGTCGCTTTAATGCAGACCCAGTCACATAAGCCTGTTAAGACTTTTACTATTGGTTTTGAAGAGGAAGGATTTAATGAGGCTGTTCAGGCAAAGGCTGTAGCTGATTACCTTAAGACAGACCATACTGAGCTTTATGTTACGCCGAACCAGGCAATGGCAGTAATTCCAAAGTTACCCACTCTCTATGATGAACCTTTTGCTGATTCTTCCCAGATACCAACTTATCTGGTTTCTGAGCTTACCCGGCAGCATGTGACAGTAAGTCTTTCAGGCGATGGAGGAGATGAACTCTTTGGTGGGTATAATCGTTATTTCTGGGGACGAAGTATCTGGCAAAAGATTGGATGGGTTCCCGGTGGATTAAGAAATTTATTGTCTGGAGGCTTGACCCTCTTATCGCCTCAGGCCTGGGACAATTTGTTTATGAAACTTGAACCTATACTTCCTGGGAAAGTTGGACAACGTTTCCCAGGAGATAAGCTCCATAAACTGGCCGAGATTTTGGCGGTGGAGAATCCCGAGGCCATGTATCGCGGGCTGGTCTCTCATTGGAAGAAACCAGCCACAATAGTTTCTGGCGCTGTTGAACCGTTAACAGTACTGACTGATTCAAAACGTTGGGCGAACTTACCTGATTTTACTCTGCGAATGATGTTTTTGGACTTGGTCAGTTATTTGCCTGACGATATACTGGTCAAGGTTGACCGGGCCAGCATGGGGGTGAGTCTTGAAGCTCGAGTGCCTTTTTTGGATCATCGGGTTGTAGAATTTGCGTGGCGGGTGCCTCTTTCCTTGAAGGTCAAAAACGGCCAGGGGAAGTGGATATTAAGACGCGTATTATATAAATATTTGCCTAAAGAGTTGGTTGAGCGTCCCAAAATGGGATTTGGGGTGCCACTAGCTGATTGGTTGCGTGGGCCACTGCGTGATTGGGCGGAAAGCTTGTTAAATGAGGCGCGGCTGAAGCAGGAAGGCTTTTTTAATCCAGCACCAATTCGCCAGAAGTGGCATGAACATCTGTCAGGAAAACGTAATTGGCAGTATTATCTTTGGGATATCCTGATGTTTCAGGCCTGGTTGGAGCGCTGGGGGTAGTATTGGCAAAAAAGACAAAAATTTTATTTTTGGTTACAGAAGATTGGTATTTTTGGTCGCATCGTTTGCCCATCGCCAGAGCTGCCCGAGATATGGGCAAGGACGTTGTTGTAGCTACCAGGTTGCAGAAACATGCCAATCTTATTCGTGAGGAAGGTTTTCGACCAATATCCCTTTCCTGGAAAAGAAAATCTATTCATCCTGCCCGAGAATTGTTTTCATTCTATGAGATATTAAAAATATATAGGCAAGAGAAACCAGACATTGTCCACCATGTTGCGCTAAAACCAGTAATTTATGGTACTATTGCAGCGATATTTGCAGGCATTCCAGGTGTAATCAATGCGCTGGCTGGCATGGGATTTGTTTTTGCTTCCCAGCGTATAAAGGCTAGACTGGTTCGTCCTTTTTTGCTTTTTTTATTTCGTTTTCTTTTACAGCGTAAAAATACTTGGCTGATTGTACAAAATCCAGACGACAGAGAACTTTTTTTGAGCCGTGATATTTGTTCTAGAGATAGAATTATCCTCATACCTGGATCTGGAGTAGACACTGCGAAATTTCAACCTGTTCCTGAACCACGGAATGGTGTGCCTGTCATTGTCATGGTCTCCAGGATGCTTTGGGATAAGGGGGTTGGTGAGGTGGTGGAAGCAGCCAAAATTTTAAAGGATAAGGGCTATAAATTTGAGGTATGGCTGGTGGGCTCTCCTGATCCCGAAAATCCAGCATCCATTTTAGAAAAACAGCTATTGGATTGGCACGACAGTGGTTTGGTAAAATATCTGGGGTACCAGGAGGACGTGAGCCATATCTGGAGGCAAGCGCATATAGGTGTGTTACCCTCTTATAGAGAGGGGTTGCCAAAATCTCTTCTTGAGGGAGCAGCGAGTGGGCGTCCTCTTGTGACTACTGATACCCCTGGTTGCCGTGAGGTAGTTCGAGATGGCGAAAATGGTTTTCTGGTTCCTGTAAGGGATGCCAGTGCGTTGGCGGATGCCTTGGCCAAGCTTCTTGAAGACAGAGCGCTTAGGCACAAAATGGGAGAAAAGGGGAGAAGAATAGTTGAGAAAGAATTCTCCGAACAAATTGTAGTTGAGCAGACAATAAATCTTTATCAGAGGATATTAGAAAAAAGTATCTTAATATAAGGAAAGAATGTCCAAGGTTTTAGTCACTGGAGCGGCAGGATATATTGGCCAGCATCTTTGTCAGAGATTGCGTGCCTGTGGCAAACACATTCTAGCTTTGACTCGTGATCAGGTTACAGGCCCATGGGATGAAAATCTTGTGGCAGATATTGGTAAAGATTCAATTCCTGCCAAAAGCTTGACTGGTGTTGATACGATATTTCATTTAGCTGGCAAGGCCCATGCATTTTTCGAGCGCAAGGGAGAGGAAAAGGAATATGAGAAGATAAATGTGCAGGGGACCAGAAGTTTACTTGAAGCAGCAAGAAAAGCAGGCGTCAGCCGATTTATTTTTTTTAGTAGCGTCAAGGCCATGGGTGAGGGCGGACTGCAATGTCTGGATGAAACTTCGTCATGTCATCCGCAAACATCGTACGGAAGAACAAAGTTGGTTGCAGAAAATTTTGTTCTTCATGGTGGATATGTGCCTCATCCGGTTGTCTTGCGCTTGAGCATGGTTTACGGACCACGAGCAAAAGGAAATTTGTCACAAATGATTAAATTCATAAAAAAGGGGATTTTTCCTCCCTTGCCTGAGATAGAGAATAAACGCTCCATGGTCCATGTGGAGGATGTAGTACAGGCTGCGATACTGGCTGCTGAGAAGCCAGAGGCCCGGTCACAGCTTTACCTTGTAACGGATGGTAATGTTTATAGCACAAGGCAAATATATCTTTGGATAAGACAGATTTTGGGAAAAGGAGAACCTGTTTTCGCTGTGCCCTGGTTTGTTTGGCAGTTTGGTGCAAAGGCCGGTGATTTACTTGGTGGCCTCAGAGGCAGAAGATTTATTTTTGACTCACAAACTCTGGATAAACTTTTTGGTTCTGCGTGGTATAGTTCGGCCAAGATAAAAAAAGAGCTTGGCTTTAAGCCTAGATGGGATTTGCAGTCTGCTATGCCGGAAATAATATATGCGTGAGTTGTAACGATGTCGTTATTTATATCCCTGTTCATGTCTTTTTTAATGGGCAGCCTGGGGGCATTTTGTGTATCTCGCCTGGGCTTCAAATTTGGACTTTGTGATAGACCCACTGAGAGAAGTTCTCACCTGGTTCCTACGCCTAAAGGTGGGGGGATTGGCATAGCAGGGGCTTTTCTTTTTTTATCGCTTTCTTTGAATATCCCGATATTTTTATGGGGGCCGGCGATTTTGCTCTCCTTCCTAAGCCTGGTTGGTGATAAGTGTGAAATATCGCCGCTAATCCGCCTTGTTTTCCAATTTGCAGCAGCCTTAATAGTTCTTGTCAGCTTTTTTTTATCCTCTGCCCAAGCCTTTTTGCATCAGTTGGCTACAACATTTTTCAATATCCCCACTTTGCTTGTTTTTGCTTTTTTGGCGGTCTTTGTTGTCGGAACGGCCAATTTTTATAATTTTATGGATGGGATCAATGGCATTGCAGGTATCACTGGAGTTGTAGCCTTTGGTTTGCTTGGTGGATATGCTTATTTTATTGGTGCTGACAGGCATTTTGTGCAGCTCTCATGGGGTATTGCCTGTGCTTGTGCCGGTTTTCTTCCTTGGAACATACCTAAAGCAAAAGTTTTTATGGGAGATGTTGGCAGTATTTTGCTAGGTTTTGTTTTTGCAACTTTGCTGGTGGTCATATCGAAAGATGTCCATGATTTTTTTGTTGGCATGAGTTTTTTATTTCTTTTTTATGCTGATGAGCTCTTTACCATGTACGAAAGGATAAAAGACGGTGAGAAACTTACAAAACCGCATCGCAGACATTTATACCAAATTTTGGCCAATGAAGCTGGTATACCTCATTGGAAGATATCTCTAGGATACGGTTTTTGTCAGTTATTTTGTGGCATCGTCATCTGGATAATGCGTGAAAGTAGTTTAGTTGGTATCTTATCATTACTTTTTTTATTTTTTATTTTGTTTGGCCTGGTGAACAATAAGGTTAAATGTTTATTTTTGACGAGATAAAGAATAGGATGCACCCCAGAACTTCTAATAAAAAGGTAGTAATTTTATGAAAAGGCTACAATTGCAAGGACGATACTCAGATGAACAACCAGCCAATTTCATCAATAATATTTATATTTTTATTTTTTCTTTGCTAATTACCTATGCACTCTGTGTCTCTCTAAGACTTGTAGAATATCCGGCTTGGCAGACGCCTTATTTCCAAGTTGGCGGCGAAAAGCTTATGGCTACCCATGATGCTTATGCCTGGCTGGCTGGAGCTAAAGGAATAAATAGATATGCTGGTGCGCCATTGGCAGAACTTGTTGCCTCTATATCACATTGTACAGGAATAAGTCCGGGTAATGTAGGTTTTTGGCTACCAGCATTATTAGCTCCTTTGGTGGTCGTGCCTATTGTCTTGTTAGGTTTGGCCTTTGGACAAAGCGAGGCAACTTTAGCCCCTGCAATTATGGCCGGTACGGGTATAGGTTTCTTATTGAGGACAAGATTGGGGTTCTTGGACACAGATGTGCTCACCTTGTTTTTCCCCCTGACTGTTGGATCTGGTCTGGTTGTCTGGCTTTCTGAAATGTGTCGGAGTACCTGGAAGTTCAAAGACCGCGAGAGCGACGAAAAGGGGTTGTTTAAGTTTTTTTTTGTTGCTGTTCTAATTGGACTTTTGATAAAGATATATTTATGGTTTTATAGTTCGGGAAGTTCAATTGCACTCAGTTTACTGGGTATGGCTTTAATTTTATCCTTAGTGCTGGGATACCTACAACTCAGGTTGCATATCCTTCTTGGCTTTTTAATATTGTATCTTGTTGCTTATGGTGGCTGGGTTACTTTTTTAGTGACTTTATGTTTTCTCTTGGCCGTAGTATGGAAGTCTGATTTCTTAAAGCAAAAAAGAGTTCTTGTAGTCTTGTTTATTATAGGTTCAGGGTTGTTATTCACCCATACCAATATCCTTGCTCAAATTGGTAGTGTCTTTTATAGTTTTTTAAAGTATACTAAAGTATTTCCATCAGAAATGCTTAATTCCACCTCTTTGCATTTGCCATCTGTTGTCCAAAGTGTCCGCGAAGCACAGAACGTCAATTGGACACAGCTCATTTCTCGCATTTCAGGCAACTGGATTCTGTTTGCTGGAGGGTTGGCAGGTCTAGTATATCTCGCCTGGAAAAGGCCGCTAATGTTAATTTTTTTGCCTCTTTTAGGCTTGGCTATAGCCAGTGTTAAGCTGGGTAATAGATTTACCATGTATGGAGGCGTAGTTATCGGGCTTGGCCTGGGCTTTGGTTTGAATTCACTTTTATTGCATTTTAAACAACCCTTATTTCGACGTATTTTGATCCATCTTGCTCTGGCCTTACTTGTCAGCTGGCCTTCTTTTTCCATAATGAAGAACCTAAGAGCTGCACCAGTTTTGCCGGCAATTTATGCCCAGACCTTTTTAGAGTTAAAGGGTAAGGCCGACTACAAGGCACAACTCTGGCAATGGTGGGATTATGGTTATGCAGGGCAATATTATGCAGAACGGGAAACTTTTGGGGATGGTGGCAGGCAGAGTGGACCCTGGCTTTATCCTCTGGCTAAAGTGCATATAACAAGTTCCCCTCTTCAAGCCAATCAGGTTATTAAGCTGGTGGCTACAACTTTGGACAGTCAAGATAAGAAATTAGTCTCCACTGATGGCATAAAGGCTGTATTGTATCAGGGCGATCCCATTAAATTTTTAAAAGATTTGGGTCCTCAAAAAGCAGAGAGTTTTATTTTTAGTTTGGCCCAAGAAGAGAAGAGTTGGCCTTCTGGTTTGCCTGAACAATATTTTATCGTTTCCTGGGAAAATTTACGTCTTGCTTACTGGATTAGTTATTTTGGTAATTGGAATCTGCTTACTGGAAAAACTGTTCCTGGGAAGATTAGGCGCTTAATTGGAGTTGTAAATTTTGATTTAAGAAATGGGGTAATTAAGTTTGGTCAACGGCTGATAAAAATCAGGGCCTTGGACGTTATTGATCAAGGAGGAACAAGACATTTCGAGTGGAGTAATACAAAGAACTTATATGCACTTATGAATCAATTTTCAAAAGAATTATATCTAATGGATAAAACTATATATAAGTCTATGATGGTGCAAATGCTAATTTCGGACCCTGGTCAATTTAAGCCATACTTTGAGTTGGTGATCGATCACTATCCTTGGTCTAGAGCATACATGGTGAAATAATGATTCCTAGAACTCAGCTAGCCAATCCTAAATTTTATCTTATGCTCTTTGCAGATGTTCTCTTATTTTGCCTTTCTCTTATTTTAGCCTATTTGTTTCGCTTTGATTTTTCCATTTCTCAAGAATTTTCTGCTCAGTTGTTCAAGATTCTGCCTATGACTTGTGGTGTAAAGTTGTTTTTTTTCTTTTTATTTGGTCTCTATCGAGGAATGTGGCGATATACCAGTGTAAGTGATTTTTGGCGTCTTTTGCAGGCGATTCTTTTCTCTCAGCTTACAATAATTGCTATTATAGCTTACTTATATCACTTTTATGGGTATCCTAGGTCTGTTTTTCTTTTAGACGGGTTGATTGCCTTTTTTCTTTCAGGAGGAATGCGCCTCTCTATTAGGCTTTTTTATAGTTCTCAAACCGGTTCTTTAAGCTGGACAAGGGCAATTTTTTTCCCGTTTGGGAGTGAAAAGCAAGGCAAACCAGTGATTATTGTCGGAGCCGGAGATGCCGGCGAGAAGGTAGCCAGGGAAATTTTAGAGCATGGGCATAGTCTATATCATTTAATAGGCTTTGTTGATGACGATTATAGAAAAGTTGGCCGTTTGGTACATGGGCTACCAGTATTAGGGAAAGTTGAAGATTTGCCTCAGCTTATCCAGAAATACCTGGTCCAGGAGGTCCTTATTGCCATCCCTTCTGCAACCGGTAAACAGATGCGGAGAATTATCAGGTTGTGTGATAAGGCTAAGATTAAATTCAAGACTTTACCTGGGCTAAAGGATATTATCGATGGTAAAGTTAGTATTAAGGCTTTACGGGATGTTAGTTATGAAGATCTATTGGGGCGGCCGCAAGTTAAACTGGATTGTCAGGAAATAGAAGGTTATCTTAAAGACAAGGTTGTTTTAGTTACAGGTGCGGGTGGTTCTATCGGTTCTGAGCTCTGTCGGCAAATTGTCCGATTTGATCCTAAGTTGCTTGTTTTGGTCGATTCAGGTGAAGCCAATCTATATTCTATCCAGATGGAATTAGAGCATGTTATAGGTTTCACTAAATACCAAACAGTTTTGGCTCAGGTTCAGGATAAGAAACTCATGGAGCAGGTTTTTGGCAAGTACTCACCCCAGGTAGTATTTCACGCTGCAGCTTATAAACACGTGCCAATGCTTGAGATAAGCCCCTGGCAGGCAGTATATAACAACATTTTAGGAACTCAAACTATCATGGAGGTAGCAGTAAGACATAAGGCCGAGCGTTTTGTCCTGGTGTCTACAGATAAGGCTGTCCGGCCAACGAATGTAATGGGGGCAAGTAAGCGGGTAACAGAGCTTTTAATGCCTACCTTTAATGGTGCCAGTACCAGATTTATGGCTGTTCGTTTTGGAAATGTTGTGGGGTCGTCTGGTTCGGTAATCCCCTTATTTCGGCGCCAAATAGAAAAGGGAGGTCCGGTAACTGTTACGCACCCCGAAATGACCAGGTATTTTATGACAATACCTGAGGCAGCCCAGCTAATCCTGCAGGCTGGCTCAATGGGCGAAGGCGGCGAGATATTTATTCTGGAGATGGGTACACCAGTTAAAATCGCTGACATGGCCAGAGACCTTATTCGCCTTTGCGGCAAAGAGCCTGATGAGGATATTGAAATTGTCTTTACGGGATTGCGGCCCGGAGAAAAACTTTATGAGGAACTCATCACCGAAGGTGAAGGCATTGTCTCCACCTGGCATGAGAAAATAATGGTTTTAAAGCCTGAGATAGATGGCAGCACGAATAGTCTTCAGTCCACTGAAAGGCTAGTCAAACAAATTGAGGAACTATATTTACTCGCCCGTAAATTTGATGGTCATGCAATTAAAATAAAGCTTAAGGAAATAGTGCCAGAATATGAGCCAAAGGATATAGAAACGGTTGTTTAGTAAAGAAAAGGCACAAGGCTAGTGGGGGCCGAGGATAAAAGTATGAAATTATTTTCTGTTCGCCGTTCCGATTGTTGAGTTTTCGTTCAAGGTTTTTATAGGTATTCACAGATTTTCTCGTAAGTCTTTCACATGCTTCTGCTTCTTGCACTCAGCCTCTAAGGTCTTATCTTTTTTGCAATACCTTTTTAAAAAGTTAAAGTTCGGTATTTGGTGAGGTACCCCGGCAAAAGACTTTGTTTTTGCCGGGGTTGCTGGTGTGATGTTTAACTGTTCTTCAGTCTGGATTTTTGCATCAGGATAACAATACCAAAGCTGAGCATGCCAATGATATACATGTAATATTTAGAGTTCAGGGGCAAGTTAAAAAGGGTATTCACTAGTGCCGGATGAAAAAGGACCAGGGTAGCAATAGCCAAAAATGGAATGTCGTACCATTTATTTTTGGTTAAAAGCCAACCCTGCAATATACTAGTAAATGCAAAAGAAGCAAAGACAGCCATAACAAAGATTAAAATCGCCAATGGCCAGTTGTTCAGGTTATGTAGTATGAGGTCCGGATTGAAAATAAACATAAATGGGATAATGGCTGTTCTTAAATCGTATAAAAATCCTTGTAGGCCCGTTGGAATAGGCTCCGAGTCGGCAATAGCTGCTGCAGCATAAGAAGCTAGTCCAACAGGAGGTGTGTCATCGGCAAGTATTCCAAAGTAAAAGCAAAACAAGTGAGCAGCCATTAATGGGACTATAAAACCCTGTATACCTCCTATCTGCACGATTATTGGCGCGGTAAGAGATGCCATGACTATGTATGTAGCTGTAGTTGGCAGCCCCATACCCAATAAGAGGCTTGCGATGGCTGTTATTAACAAGAGGAGAAAAATGTTCCCATGGGACAGGACTTCAACAATCTGTGTGACCATGCTGCCAATGCCCATATTTACGATACCGACAATAATCCCGGCAGATGCTGTGGCCAGGGCCACGGAGATCATGTTTCGGGAGCCGGCTATAAACGCGTCTCCAATCAGTCTGAACGCATTTTTTAATCCTTGCCCAATGCCATTGCCATTATTCGTTTTCCTTGCTCTGACTATTTCTTGGACAAACATCAATACGATAAGCAGCATAATTGACCTAAAAGCTGATAATTCCGGGCTGTGTCTTAAAACCACGAGTTCGTAGATAAGCATGGCAATGGGGATTAAGTAATGCAGTCCCTTTTTAAGGGTCTGCTTAAAATCAGGCAGTTCTTCTTTGCTTAAGCCCCGAATGCCTAATTTGCTAGCTTCCAGATGGGTGACAAAAAACAGAGCAAAATAAGAAACAAAGGCAGGTATTGCTGCCGCCTTAACAACTTCGATATAAGGAACATTAACATATTCTGAGATAATAAATGCTGCTGCGCCCATGATTGGAGGCATAAGCTGTCCATCAGTACTGGCTGCGACTTCTGTAGCAGCTGCCTTTTTAGCTGGATACCCAGCCTTTTTCATTAGAGGGATTGTGAAGTTCCCCGTGGTGACAATGTTGGCAATACTTGAGCCTGAGACCATTCCGGTTAAGGCGCTGGATACTATTGCTGCTTTGGCAGGCCCACCTTTGTAACGTCCCAATAGAGATATGGCTATATCAATAAAAAAGCGACCTGCACCGGCCTTTTCCAGCATAGCTCCTAAAAGGACAAAAAGATAGACTATTGAAGCTGAAACACCAAGGGGAATGCCGTATATCCCCTCTGTGGAGAGAGAGATTTGACTTAAATATTTAGTTAAGGAGACACCTTTAAAAGCCAGAACATCTGGCATGTAGGGACCCAAAAAGGCGTAGAGAGTAAATGCTAGAGCGATGATGGTTAATGCTGGTCCTATTGAGCGCCTGGTTGCTTCCAGAAGAAGAACAATAGTTAAAATACCAAATATTATATCACGAGTATTGGGACATCCGGCCCTCATGGCTATTCCTTGCCAATCAAGCATGATGTACAGAGCCGAAATTGCACCTACAATGGCAAAAAGATAATCAATTAAAGGAATACGGTCGGTTACAGATAAGTAGCGACAAAATTTTCTAGGTTTCTTAAAAAAGGGAATAGTCAAAAAAACTAGAGACATGGCAAAGGCAAGGTGAATAGAACGAATAGTAGTACTGTCAAGAATAACAAAACTGGCAATAGCTAATTGAAAAATTGCCCAGGCTATGGCGATGGTTCCGAAGATAAAACTTTCATGCGGACGGAATTCTCTTAATTCGCCTGTTTCTTCCTTAAGTATTTCCTGATCTTTCCTTAATTCATTTTTCCCCATGCCCACTCCGATGACCATGCAATCCTTTGCATGGAATGTTGGTTTTGTATGTTGAATTTAGAATTTTTTTAGTATGTTGAGTAAGAATAAATGATTTTAATAACTCCCAGTAATAAAATAGCGATAATCCCGCAAATACAGATTTGCAGGATTATCGCTAACATAAAAGTTTGGTGATTTTTTTACTTGATCAAGTCTTTGTTTATATACTTGATAAGGCCAGTTTCTTTATAGTACTTTAATGCGCCTTTATGCACAGGTGCACTTAAGCCCTGCAACATATCTTCTTTGGTCAAAACTGTATAGGCTGGATGCAATTTCTTAAATTCTTCAAAGTTGTCAAAGACTTCTTTGACAATAGCATAGACAACGTCTTCGTCCATATCTTCTCTTGTCACAAAAGTAGCTTTAACGCCTATGGTTTTTACATCTTCTTTGTTTGCTACATTTGGATAAAAGCTAATTGGTATAATTGATTTTGCATAATATGGATATTTAGCAAGTAATGAATCAACGCCGGCACCAACAATTGGTATCAACTTTACTTTGATTCTACCGGCTGTAGCTTCTTTAATATTTCCATTAGGATGGCCTACAGTATAGAAGAATGCATCAATTTTTTCATCCTGGAGCAGTCTTGGGGCCTCTACAGCCTTGGCGTATTCAGCGGAGATGCTGTTTTCATCCAGTCCAAAGGCGGCCAAGACGTCTTTAGAGTTTTGCAATTGACCTGAGCCTGGATTTCCAATGTTTACTCTTTTGCCTTTCAGATCAGCCACAGAGTTAATTTTGCTGTTAACTGATGCAATTAGAGTAATAGCTTCGGGATGGATTGAGAAAACAGAACGAAGATTTTTCTGAGGTCCTTTATTCTTCCACTCAGCAAGCCCATTCCAGGCCTGGTATTGTCTGTCAGACTGACAAATACCAAACTCCAAATCGCCACTGAGGACAGCGTTAATGTTGTAAACAGAGCCAGCTGTAGACTCTACAGTAGCCTTAATTCCATATTGCTTAACTTTTTTGTTGATCATCCTGCTGATGGCACCACCTGTAGGATAATAAACTCCTGTGACCCCTCCGGTTCCAATGGTAACAAATGTTGTTTTACTATGCACTACAGGTGCGAAGGACAAAACAAGCAACAGCGCAAGGATAAGGTTAAGGGTTTTTTTCATACATTCCTCCTTTTAATTTGTTTTTTTATATTTTAGACCTTAAACCCACGATGAGTTTTTTGAGGTGCTTTAAATCTCAAACTGTTTTGGTTTTTGTCAGATTTTTTGGAAATCGAGCAAATTTAGTTTTTTGTATGAGCGACATAAAAAGAGCCGGTTTTTTAAAAGCAAAATAGAGGCCATTTGTGACTTTAAAACTTTTGCTTGTGACTGTTGTAACAATCGAGGCTTGATAAAAACTGTAGATAAGTTGTTTTTACAAAAGTGTCACAACAGTAGGTGGGATTTTTTTCAAAATTGAAAAATTGTTTAGGTTAGCTTGAAAATAGAATTTAGCAACTTCTATATTTATGACAAGATAAAGAAAGAAATAGCAGTTATCAAAAGAGATGTTGGGTGTCAAACCAGGTCGTTAGCTTGATCAGGGGAATCGCATCTAAATTTTAGGTAGTGTTTGAGATAGGTAGAATTTATAGTTTTTTTACCTTAGACCTACGCAGAAATGGGGGCATCAGATGGCTGCACTTTGGTTGAGTAGGTGAGTAAGGTAAGTAGTTGAGTGAGGAGAGTGGTGAGAGTAAGGTGAGTAGGGTGGAGATGGATGATATGAAAATGACTTTTGAGACTTTAGAAGCTTGGCCAATGCCGACGGAGCAAAGTGGATATGGGATAATGTAGTAGAATTTTTTTCTAATTGCCCCCGCAAGATTCTAGACTTTTACCTCTGCACAGAGCATCTGTACAGGAGTGTATAGGCACAGACCTGTTAAAAATCATAAGCCAAAAGCCAGAGATTCATGGGCGAAATCTGAGCCTGTTTATGCTCCACAAATTTTGATGCCCTCTGGTTTTCTAATTTTTGAAATATTTTAAATGTTTAATTATTATAGGTAGATAAATGCGTTTGGTGGAATTGTTAGATTAGATTTTGATATTCAAAATAATTTTGTATATCGACTTATTGTCTGGATGCTTTTTGGTGTGGCTCATTAAAGATATGTCTTTCAAGGCGGTTATGGGTGTCTAAGCTTAGATTTTGTGTGTTCAGTATGAAAAATTGTGAAAGATAAGCTGCTAGCTTATCTTTAAAAAAGGCATTAGGCGACGTTAAATCATTGTCTCAACTTTCTGACACGATTAACATCCTCAAATTACTACACAATGGAAGAGAGCATTTTCTGAAATGCATTACAAACGGGTTGGGTAACACATCTTGGCGAAGATTGCGGAAGTGCTGTGCATAGGGGAGGTTGTTCCATCGAACTTTCGAAACCCATCATAACAACAGAAAAGGCATTAAGTAACATTCTATTGACTAACCCCATTATGCACAGCCCGCAAGCAAGCCTTAGATGTGTCCAAGTCTTTGTTAGCATTGAAGAAAATGCGCTCGCAAATTAACACAGAAAGTTGAGTCATTGTTAAAATAAGGTTGGCCCGCCAAAAACAACAACCTTATAACCGACCCAAAATAATAAAAAATTTAACGATTAATAATTCGTGCAAAGGAGGACTGGGGATTGAAGTTATTGAAAGCAAAGCAGCTTGAAGTTCATCCTCCTCTTGATCTGGAGACTTATATGTTTCTGGCCCAGGTCAAAGGGATGGAAGGGAAGGATACGGTGGAGCTTTTATCTTATTGGTCTAAGTGGGCTCCCAGTTTAAAGGTGTATAGGTTGGGGGAGAAGAAAGGGTATGTTTTGGCTTATCTGGGGCAGGAAGTAGATATGGAGGTGGATGAAATTTGGGATAAATCTCCCGCTATGGGGTTTAAGCTGGAAGCCTTGGCCCAGACTATGATCATGGGCGTCATGAGGTATTTGCTTCCGGAGCTTAGTTCAACCAAGTGCGCTCCTGTGCCTAAGCCAAACAAAATTTTGAAAAGGTCTTTGGGTAAAATTGGACTGGAGTTTTCAGCTGCCGGGGCACTTAACTATAAATACTCAACCATTACCTTTTTCCCATATAGAGGAGGGTGTGAGTTGTGTTATCTTAAGCCTAGCTGCCCCAAGGCTATGTTTCCTAAAATGGACGATATTTTTAAGACAAATAATCCCGGTTAAAGGCCAGTTTGAGCAGGTGGTTATTTAGCCCACCCAGATCTTTGGGAGTATATCCCATGACCTTTTTCCAAACATGGTCAGATTCCATGCAGAAGTAGATTTGTTTGTCCAACCCTTTTTGTTTGAGTTTTTGGGTAATAAATAAAAATTGTTTAAGGCGCAGAGGTAAAAAGAGCCTCTGTTTCCCGTCAAGCCCGGTTATAAATTCATTGTAGATGAATGTGGAATGGGGGAACTCGCGGGCAATGACTTTGAAAAGGTCTGGCATGCACCGAAATGAACCTAGGCTAAAATAGGCAATATCCTGAGGTCGGAGATAGTCAAAGATCATATCTATAATTTGAGAGTAGCCCTTTTCCCAGCCCGGATAGTGGATGATGGGGTCAAAGTGGAGGCAGACCCTGAACCCAAGTTTGGTACACTCCCTGGCTGCCTTTAGTCTTTCTTCCAAGGGGGCAGTGCCAGCTTCTTCCTTCCTGGAAACATCCGGGCTGTTTAAAGACCAGGCTGGCAACACTCTGTCTGTGCGCTTTAGGCCTTCCATCCAGGACAAGTCGACAATTTTTGTTTTCAGTTCCAGGCAGACATTGGGATAGTTTTCCAGAAATTGAGCCAGGTCACGGCTGTACCCCGTGATGGGCTCCAGGACGAGAGAATCAGTAAATTCACCAGTGCCTACTCGGAAAAAGTGTTTTGGATTCGGACCAAATGCATGATCAAGCTCGGCCCACAAATCATTTTGATTGGCCCATACCTTGAGGGTTTTGTCCTGAAAATAAGCTCTTAAAATACAGTAGGAGCAGCTTAAAGGACAATTCTCGCCTATATGGATAATGCGATAGCCGCAACAGCGATAATATCTCGTACCAGGACAAAAGCGTAAAAATTTCCCCATGTAATTTTTTAAATACAAGGTCTGAGTTGATTCTGTTGTGTTTATTGGGTTTGTATGAGTGGTTTGTTTTTTGTCAACAACATGCCATGGTAAGTGACCGAGTTTTTGCCGCACTCGTTTTGCAAGTGGAGTATGTTCTACTTCCTTGTCCACCAAAACACGCTTAATTTTTTTCAGATAGTTAGTTGAGTTCATTTTAACTAATTTTCACTTAACCTTTAGAGCCTGTGGCCAAACTTTACTCAGAGAATAATTTTTCATAATTTTTTTTTAATCCTGATTCCTTTCAAGCTCGTGCAAATGCCTGGACACATCTATGGCTTGCTTGCGGGCAGAGCATAATGGTACATTTAGGATAAATGAATATGCTTTTATTGTCGATAGTTATGGCAAATAGTCCAGGACATTTATTTTTGTCACCCCGATGCTCTGCTTATCCGCAAGCTTCTCTAAGATGGGTTACCCAGCCCTTTGCAATGCTTTCAAGAAACCAGGATTTCTAACCTGGTAGTCAAAATGGGGTTTGGCCACAGACTCATTTAGTCTTTTATTTGCCAGCATCTATCGAGCATTTCCCAGGTAGGGGACTTGCTTATTTGCTGCAAGTCTTTTAGTCCGTTTAAAAGTTCTTCTCTGGAATTTATCTTTATGGCTAGTTCCAGACTAAAATTTTCGAAATTATCCTTATGTTCAACCCGCCATTTTGTTCCGGCACAGAGTTCCTGGCATCTTTTATCTACAGATTGTTTAAGCTCGCTCAAGGTCGGATAGCGTATCTCCCAAGCCTTTAAGACTAGATTTTTAACCAGGTCTTTAGGTGATAGCTCTCTGTCTAGCAATGCAGTCAAATTGTTTTTAGCTATTAACTCCCGCACTGATATCCCCCGCATTTGTCCACTTTCCCAGAGCCAGGTCAAAAAGTGAAGAGCATTGTTCTGGGACCAGGATACCCTGGCCAGGAAAGGATAAATTGCATCCAAATCTTTTTGCTCAAAGCGGGAAAGAATCGAGGCTGCACTTAGAGGAACATGGTCTGTTATCAAAAGCTGATCCCATTTGGGGGGTAATTTTAGCCAGTTTTCCCACAGTATATATTGTTTTGACTTAATGGGGATATTTAGAAGGCGACATAGTTCTTTCAGGCTAGAATTAAGGCCTTGAAAATAGCGTAGGGCCTTAAGTTGTTTTTTTGGGTCAAGGGTCTGGTTTAGATTGGAAGAGAGATACACCATGCCCTTGTCCAAGTCGGAGGCAAGTTCGATTTCCATGATCAAGACAGGCCTGTTTAAATTTTTTAGAGCTTGGACTCTCCTGTACCCGGCAATAAGTTCATAGCGGTAGCGTTCGGGCCCGCTATTTTCGACCTTGGTAACCAGGACAGGCTGGAGTTGTCCCCACTTATTTATAGATTCTATAAAAAGTTTATCTGGCTCTGAAGACCAAAAAAGCCATGGCCCGTCACAGTCGAGTAATTCGTAATTTGTAATTTGCAATTGGTTGTATGTGTTTTTTTTCATTTTTGAACTCCCGTCGAAATCATAGCTCACGGCTGTTAATAAGCCCGCCCCGGCCTTTA
Source organism: Desulfovulcanus ferrireducens (assembly GCF_018704065.1). Classification (NCBI taxonomy): domain Bacteria; kingdom Pseudomonadati; phylum Thermodesulfobacteriota; class Desulfovibrionia; order Desulfovibrionales; family Desulfonauticaceae; genus Desulfovulcanus; species Desulfovulcanus ferrireducens. The sequence continues at coordinate 26,887 of NZ_JAGUQP010000007.1, forward strand.
AATTTTACTTTTAGGCCCCTAATCAACATCTTGACATCTTTTCATTCATCTTCCTATAGGACAAAATCTACAGAAAATCATATAAGCGTTTGTGAAATTCAGGGCAAAGTATGATTGGCAAAACCGTTTAGAGTCTATGGCCAAACATTGTTCAGAGGACAACTTTTCATAATTTTTTTCAATACTGGTTTCTTTCATGCTGGTGCAAATGCCAGGACCCATCTATAGCTTGCATGCGGGCAGAGGATGATGGTAAATTTAGAGTAAATGAATATTCTTTTTATTGTGGATAGTTATGGCAAATAGTCCCGGATATTTAGCTTTGTCATCCCGATGCTCTGCTTATCCGCTAGCTTCGCCAAGATGGGTTGCCCAGCCCTTTGCAATGCTTTCAAAAAACCAGTATTTTTAATCAGGTAGTCAAAATGGGGTTTGGCCACAGACCTTTTGGTCTAGCCGGGACTAGGCTAGGATTAGTCAGTCAGGCCTACTCTGTCTACAATATTTTACGCGAATTTGTGGGAAGTCAGGGGTGCTTGGGTAACCATGGTTTCGAATAAAGCGGAACTGACCGCAATAAAAATGATAAAGGGGGCAAATTAATGCTGGATAAGCTAGAAAAACAAAGAACCTTTGCTTTGGTTGGCCATGGCGGAACAGGTAAAACTTCTGTGGCAGAAATGATTTTGTTTAACGCGAAAGTTATAAATAGGCTGGGCAAGATCGAAGAGGGAACCACTTGTTTGGACTTTGAGCCAGAGGAAATCAAGAGAAGAGGTAGCGTTCAGCCTGGATTTGCCACATATAAATGGCAAAAAAATACCCACTACTTAATTGATACCCCGGGAGATAATAATTTTATCGGTGACATAAGTTATCTTCTGACCGGAGCGGATGGCGTCGTGTTTGTAGTTGATGCCATTGATGGTGTAAAGCCTTTGACCAAAAAGGTATGGTCAGAAGTTGAGCGGGCAGACTTACCCGCTATCGTTTTTGTGAACAAAATGGACCGCGAACGGGCTGATTTTGATATGGTCTATGATGGCTTGACCAATATTTTGGGAATCAAGCCTGTATTGTTATATCTGCCCATTGGGGCGGAAGCCAATTTTAAAGGCCTTGTGGATGTCCTGGAAAACAAAGCCTATTTCTTTGCTGAAGATGGCAAGTTGACACCAGGCGATGTGCCTTCCGAGATTCAGGACAAGGTCTTGGAATTGCAAGAGATGATGATTGAAAATATTGCAGAAAGCGATGAAGAGTTGATGGAGAAATACCTTGAAGAAGGCAGCCTGACTCCCGAAGAGATGTACAAAGGTTTGCGTGCCGGAGTATTAAGCAGGGAACTGGTTCCTGTTTGTGTAGGAGCTGCTCTGGAAAATAAGGGCGGGAGCAAACTTTTGGACGCCATCCAGCAGCTTCTTCCCTCACCGCTTGAACATAAGCCCTGGATTGGTGAGGATGGGAGTGAAAGAGCTTCCAGTGTGGAAGAGCCCTTTGCAGGTTTTGTGTTCAAGACCATAGTAGATCCGTTTGCCGGACAACTTAGTGTCATGCGCGTTTTGTCCGGTAAACTCAGCTCTGATATGACAGTTGCCAACCCCTTAAAAGACACTAAAGAGAAACTGGGTCAACTTTTGGCCTTTGAGGGGAAAAAACAGATTTCGGTCAAAGAGGAAGTAGGCCCGGGAGCCATTGTTGCTGTGGCCAAACTCAAGAATACCTCCACAGGGGATACCCTGTGCGATGAAAAGGCCCCGTTTGTACTTAAAAAGCCTGAAATTCCGCCGTGCATTCTTTCTTATGCTTTGGCTGCTGAGGAAAAGGGTGAAGAAGACAAGGTATTTGCTGCGGTGCAGAAACTTTTGGATGAAGACATTACCCTTTCACTTACCCGCAACGACGAAACCGGGGATATGCTCCTTTCAGGTATGGGGCAATTGCATATTGAACTTTCTGTGGAAAAGGCCAAAAGAAGGTATAAGGTAGGCATCCTCTTGAAAACGCCCAAGATCCCTTATCGGGAAACCATAAAAGGCAAGGCTGAAGTTCAAGGACGATATAAGAAGCAGACGGGAGGTCGCGGTCAATTCGGTGATTGCTGGATCAGGCTCGAACCTTTGCCTCGCGGCGCAGGATATGAATTTGTGGACCAGATTGTGGGTGGAGCCATCCCGAAACAATATATTCCTGCCGTGGATAAAGGTATTCAGGAAGCAGCCCAAAAAGGGGTTATTGCTGGTTACCCGGTAGTAGATTTTAAGGTCACTCTTTATGATGGTTCATACCACAGCGTGGACTCATCTGAAATGGCCTTTAAAATTGCCGGTTCAATGGCCTTTAAAAAGGCGGTTGAAAAATGCAAGCCCGTTCTTCTTGAACCAATCATGAGTGTCTCTGTCTATGTGCCTGATGAGTTTATGGGTGATGTCATTGGCAATATCTCCAGCAGAAGGGGCAAAGTCCTTGGCTCAGATTCAGACAATGGCATTACTGAAATCAGAGCCCATGTGCCTATGGCTGAAATGCTCCAGTATGCCCAAGACTTACGGTCCATGACCGGAGGACAGGGCACCTTTACCATGGAATTTGATCACTATGAGGAATGTCCTCCACCTATTGCTGAAAAGATCATTGAAGAGAGTAAGGTAAAGGAAGAATAAATTAAACTTTCATATTGCTACGGTACGCCACATAAGAAAAGTTAGACAGAGTCCGCGAGAAGTATTTCGCGGGAAAATAATTTACGTTAAAAAAGGCCCTGCTTGCAGGGTCTTTTTTTTGGACCAAAACTCCCGATTTTAAATCGAGCATGCTTGTCTTGTGCTTTTGATGTAAATTGATTAACTAGAAAATAATACACCCTGAATCCGTGAAAATGATGTAATTTTGCTTATTGAGTTTTTGCAATCCGGAACTTTTGTCAAACAGCTGAAAAAACTCCTTCGAAGGCAGCCTAAATCAAAATCTTTAATACGATTTATTGGATTTAAGGGGCGTTATATTCAAGTGTTTAAGCGAATTTTGGAGCTTACGATTTAAAAAGATTTTAATTAAGGCTGCCTAACTCGGTCAGACAGTTTTCGCTGTTTTCCAAAAGCCCCGGATTGCAGCAGGAATCGTGGCTGTGTTAAATTTTACGGATTCCGGATACACATTAATTTTTTAAGATTTGATTGCAAAAACTCAAAAATTTGTTTTTTGATAAAAGCGTAAGCGCATATCTAGGAAAACATTGAACTTTGAACCTTGAACTCAGCCTGCAAAAACGGAATTTTTGCAGGCGCATCTTAATAATGGATATCGGAGTTAGCAATGACCAGTGAAGATAAATTTGTTACTTTGACTCCTCTGGGAGGATTGGGCGAGATAGGGCTCAATTGTATGGTTTTAGAGACAAAAGACTCTATGGTTGTGATAGACTGCGGGATAATGTTTCCTGAAGATTTTTTATTTGGCGTTGATGTAGTTATCCCTCGACTGGATTTTATTGTGCAAAAAAAGGATAAGTTAAAAGGGATTGTTTTAACCCATGGTCATGAAGATCATATTGGAGCCTTGCCTTGGCTGATGCCCTATGTAGATGCGCCTATCTATAGTTCGCGGTTTACACTGAGCCTGGTGGAGAACAAGCTCAGGGAATATGGCTTATTGGAGTACGTGCAACTGGTCCCGGTTTCCGGTGGACAGGAATTAACTTTGGGTGATTTCAAATTTCATTTTTTCCCTGTCTGTCACTCCATCGTTGAAGGCTTTGGCTTAGGTGTAGAAACACCAGTGGGCAAGATCGTGCATACAGGTGATTTCAAGATTGATCGACACCCTCTTGATGGTCATTACACAGATTTGGAAGCCTTTGCCCGCTTTTCAGCCTCAGGGGTCAAGTTATTACTTTCAGACTCTACCAACGTGGAGCGCGATGGTTTTGCCCTGACTGAGAGAGAGATAAAAGAGTCCTTGCGGAGCATATTTGCCCAGTCTAAAGGACGGATTCTGGTCACCTTATTTTCCAGTCATATCCAGCGTATTCAAGAGGTGTTTGATCTGGCCCGGGAGTTTGGGCGAAAAGTTGCAGTCAGCGGTAAAAGTCTGGCTGTAAATATCGATATTGCCACAGAGTTGGGTTTCCTACGCCATACTGAGGAGAATTATGGCAAGCTGGAAGATGTCCTTAGATTAAACGATGATCAGATAGTGCTTTTGCTTACCGGTTCCCAGGGTGAACCTTTATCGGCCCTATCCCGTCTGGCTTTAGGAGAGCACAGGCAGCTTAAGGTACACAAAGGGGACACGGTGATAATGTCTTCCAGGTTTATCCCTGGCAATACCAAGGCCATAACCAAGGTGATCAACAACCTGTATCGCCTGGGGGCTGAAGTATTGTATGAGAAAGTCAGGGCCATACATGCTTCGGGACATGCCCACCGGGAAGAACTTAAGCTTATGCTGAAGACTGTAAAGCCTAAATTCTTTCTCCCTGTGCATGGCGAGTACAGACATCTGGTCAAGCATTGTCAGCTAGCTCAGGAATGTGGGGTAGCTCCTGAACGGACTATAATTTTAGAAGATGGCAACCCGCTCACATTGTTTACAGATTCCATTCGTTTTGAAGAAGATATCTATGCTGAATCTATTCTCGTGGATGGAAAAGGTGTAGGCGATGTGGGCCAGACTGTACTTAGAGAGAGGCAGATTCTGGGAGGTGAGGGTCTGGTTATTGTGGTTTTGGTTATTGAGAAGGATACGGGAGAGATGGTTATGGAGCCGAACCTGCTGTCCAAAGGTTTCATTTTCGAACAGCAGTTTGCCCATGTGCTAGAAGATGCCAAGTGTATTGTCCTGGATATCTTTGAAAATATTCCTCCCGGTCAGACCAAAAAACTTGAAGACCGTATTCGCTCCTCTTTGCGCCGATTTTTTCGCAAGATATTAGGTCGAGATCCTGTGGTTATCCCGCTTGTCATTATAGTCCCTAAAGGGCGCTAAAGTGAAAAAATGAGTGTCCTTAGGTTAAAAGTGTTTGAAAAGCCTCCACCGGAAGATTTTTTAGCGAGGTGTAGCCTTTTTAAATCCTTCAAAATCAAACCAGCATATCAATAATAACCCCTGCCATCTGATCATAAGTTCTCACAACCTGGGCGTTGGCCTCAAAGCCGCGTTCTTTTTTTATCATTTGAGTCACTTCCTGGCTTACTTCAGTATTACTACCTTCCGTTATCACCTCTTGCTGTTCAATGCGGCCGTCATTGTTTTCCCTTGGCTGGATTTGGTTGGTTAATGGGCCAGGCTCCGTACTTTCCACAATAGTTTGGGCTCGTACACCCTGTCCATCCGGGGCGCTTTCAACGTCCAAACGTTTAGCCTTGTATCCATCCGTGTTTATATTGGCCACATTGTTGGCCGTAATATCCTGGGCCAGAGAAAAGACATTCAAGGCACTTTGGCTTGTTGAGATGTCCATGATTGCTCCCTCATAAGCTGATAACAAGATAATGTTGGCTGTCACGATTCATTAACGATTCATTAATGTGACCGTCCGGAGTCATATCTTTTGTGGATGGTCAGAGGATCTTTCTCTTATTATTTAATCTTTTGATGACTATTGGCAAGTCTTGAGTACGAGTGAAGTTTGTCACGAGTACAAAAAATAATATTCGGGATATTTTTTTAGATTTGAAAAATCTATCTTTCCTCCCTTTCAAAGGCAAAAAATAATTTGCCCACTTAATCCAAGTCGTTAGTGAAACAAAGCACAAAAAAATGCTTCCATTAATATACAGGATGCAAACTCAAGTTTGCATTTGGGCCTGGGCTAGAAAATTAAAGTCAATAATTTCAATAGGTTTAAAGTGTGAAAAATATGGCATATCTATTGCTTTCAACCTTGTTCATTTAGGCGCAAAGTTTTCAACTTTGCCCGTTCTAGAGGGGCTAGCATTAATTAGTTTTTAATATCTATAAGCATATCTTTTTTTAAGATTTTTTTAAGAGATATGCAATTTATAATATATTAGGAGGGTTAAAATGGATAGAAGGAAATTCTTAAAAAACAGTGGGAAAGTAGTGGGAGTCACTTTGTTGTCAACAAACTTAATGGCAGGTTCTGCTCATGCAGAGTCCTCAAAGGCTCCGAAACTTCCTTTTCCTTACAGTCCTCTAGACCCAGGTAAAGTAGAGAAAAAGGGTTATGAAGGGTATTATCAACATCACTGTTCTTTTGGTGCCTTTGAGGCTATTGTTGGTTCTCTTAGGGAAAAAGTAGGTCATCCATATAATCTTATTCCTACAGAGATAATGACTTTTGGAAGAGGAGGAGTTGCTGGCTGGGGTACAATTTGTGGTGCTTTAAATGGAGCTTCAGCGGCTATAGCCTTGGTTGTAGGTGAGTATAAAAAATATAAGGGGTTGCTGAATGAGCTTTTGGCCTGGTATTCAAAGGTAGAAATGCCAATTTATATCCCAGCAGGTCAAAAAGATATGGTGAAAACTGTTGCCGGAAGTCCTTTGTGTCATGCTTCTGTTATGAACTGGTGTGAGGCAGCAAATGTAGGGGCCAAGAGTAAGCTTCGTTCTGAAAGGTGTGCCAGACTTACTGCAGATGTTGCTAAGAAAACTGCTGAGTTGCTCAATGCGTATTTTAAAGGAACATTCCAGTATGTATATTATAAACCTACAAAGGAAGAGCTTACCAACTACAAGCAAAACAAGACCAAAATGGAATGTTCAGGATGCCATTAATTGAATGTTCTTAAGTTTAGGAATAGTTAGCTTCCAGTATGGGAACTAACTATTCCTAGTACCAAAACAGATACAAATCGCTTTCATGGATTTTGCCTTAGCAGGATTATAATTAAATATAGTTTTCCCATCAACTCATTTGTTTTTGTCACCCACCCCTCTTTTCCCCTCCCTGGTCTCAGGGAGGGGAACCAATTAATTTAAAGAGCGACCATATACTTCTGTCATTCGTTTTTTGTTCCATTTGATGGGACTGGCTTCCAGCAGATGCGGAATTTTTGTAGGGCAATCCATACTGCTACGCCAATACAAAGACCATATATCCAGCCAGCCAGAACATCCGTGGGAAAATGTTTGCCCAGGTAAACGCGTGAGTAACCGATTGCAAGTGGCAAGAACCATACCCAGAATCTGGACCTCGGCCAGAAAATGACAGCCAGAGTAGCTGCGGTCATGGCATTGGCGCTGTGGGCTGATGGATACGATGTCCCGCTTTTTTTGGTTGCAGTAAAGTCAGGAGGTCTTTGTCTCCACTCTCCATCTTCATAGTAGTTAACCCCGGCCAATTGATTAAGCGGTCTGATCCGGCCTATACTTTTTTTTATAAAATTGGTGCTAAAATCACAAAGACCTATGCTTAAAGCAATGATGAAAAGATAACAGATTTTCTGTCTGTCTTTTTTTATCAGATAAATAAAAAGAAGCACAAAAGCGATGGACCATAAAAAGATATTGCTGGAGAATAAAGGCATAAAAAAATCAAACAAGGTATTTCTCCAGACCATATTGATTTTTGTAAACAGGGCCATGTCCCAGGAAGGAGTGTGAAAATACATAGTAAACGGTAAAAATTGGTTAAAGGTTAATAACTCTCCCTTTTACTTTCAGGCCAGTAGCCATTATAATTATAACAACAAAAAATAGTAAAAGTCCGGCCGGGACGGCCTTTATGTCTAGAGTGAAGAACAAGACCAGGATCAATTTTGGCAAACATTTTTTTTACCTCAGGGGGTACCTTATGTTCTATACCTTTTTGTACAAAGATGGCGTCCCAGCCTTTTTTATCAAGTGGACCCGGCCAGAAATCATACTGATTATATTTTCGGCCGGCATTGACGCAATAGGCTCTTTTCTGGCCAGGAACATAAAATGACAGTTCAGCCGTAACCCCATAGGTGTCGCTGAAGACAAACACCTTTTCTGGAAAATTAAACTTTGCCTTTTTCAACTCATTCACGGTTAAGCCCAGCTCAGCCCATCCCTTCATCCGCCGGGTCAGGTCCAGCTTTTCCGGCAGAGGCAGGTAGTTGTTCCCATAGATCAAAATAAAAAGTAGTCCGCCAAGAGCCGGCCACAGCCATTTTTTCGCCCCCTTTGTTTGAACAAAGGTCAGGGTGGTAAGGACAATGCCGGCGCAGTAGCTTGTTGCTGACCAGTTGGCTTCCACCTTGCCATGTAAACTAAATAAAAGAAAAAAGAGCCAGATCGGCCAGAAAAAGACAGTCAGTATTATCCCTTGCGTCCTGTTCAGGGCAAAGGGAAGTTTTTGGGACCATAGTCCCCTGGTCACCTTAACCGCTCCTATGAGACAAAAGACAAACCACCAAGGTGTTAGCACGCCCAACTGGCTACCTAGATATTCAGGGAAATATTTGGGTCGAAGCAGCGTCCGGGCTTTTTCTCCGGCCAGGCTTCCGCGATAAAGTACATGTTTTATACCGGCAAAGTCATGGGTTATGTTCCAGATAAGAATTGGCAAAAGTCCGATACATGTTCCACAGACCAGAGATTGGATAAAGCGGGGCCAAAACTTTGCTGGCAGCTCATCTTTTCGCCCCTTTAACCAGGCACAGGCCAGGCTTAAAGGGACGAACAATAGCATGGTATATTTCGCTAGTATGCCCAGGCCCAATGCTAGGGCCAGGACAAAATAAGCCCATGGGCCGGTATTGGTTGTAAAAATTGTGTATAAGATAAAAAAGGCAATGAGCCAGAAAAGGATAAGCAGGTTATCTGTGGTCATTAGTACGCCTGCGGTAATAAATAAAGGCATGGTATTGGCCACAATCAAACAATAAAAAGCGAGTTTTGGCCTGGACCAGATTTTAGTAAGGGACCAAAAAATTATAATTTGCATCAAGAAGGTATTGAACACCGCGCCAAAGCGCACACCAAGTTCTGTTGGGCCGAAGATCTGGGTCCAGAAACGGATGACATAAGCAATTAAAGGTCCTTTGGAGTAATAAGAAAGCTGCAGGGTCCTGCTCCAATCCCAGTACTGGGCCTCATCTGTATATAAGTTGGTCTGACCTGAATAAACAAACCAGAACCTGGTTAAAGTCGTCACGAAAATAATTAAAGCAGCCCCAATATATGGATTAAATTCTTTGGTTTTTTGCATAGTTAGTTTGTAAGTTATAGGTTCCCCTGCAGAATTATTTCCCCATTTTTACATATCATCTGTATCTCATTTTTGGACAAAAATTTAAGCCTCAGGAGTTTATCAAGCTCCTGGCCAGGATCAAACAGTGGGTAGTCTGAGCCGAAGAGAATTCGCTCTTTAGGGTGGCGGGCCAGTATTTTTTTTAAAGTATCTTCAGGAATAAAATCGATGCAGCTGGAAGTATCCAGAAAAATATCTTCGCCCACAATATGCTCAAGGGCTAAGTCCCACTGTAGATAACCACCTAAGTGAGCAGCAATGATTTTTAATCGGGGAAAATCTTTGATTACTTGTTTTAGCTTCACCGGACAGGAAGGACTTTTATGGGCAGGCAACCTGTCTCCTATATGGATCATCAAAAAGAATCTTTCCCCAATGGCCTCAAAGATCGGTCCGAGTCGCTTGTCATTTAACCAGAAGCCCTGAAAATCCGGATGTAGTTTTAACCCTTTGATCCCGTTTTTCTCTAACCGGTTTAGTTCCCTTTCCCACCTGTCAAATCCCGGGTGGATAGTGCCAAAAGGGACCAATTCAGGATATCTCTTTTTGATTTCAATGGACCAATTGTTGGCCGGAATAACCTGGGCCGGGGCCGTGGCTGCTGTGTGTACTACAGCCTTTGAAAACCCGCTTTTTTTAAGCCGTGCGATCAAATCTTCGGCCAAGCCTGAGCCTGCCGGAGAAATCCCGTACCGGACTTCCAACTCCTTCAAAATTCTGGGGGCAACATTTGGATGGAAAATATGGGTATGTACATCCAGCATCGAGAACTTTAAGAGGAAGGTGTGCAGATTTGTTTTAACCAGGCAGGAAGAGGTACGGGACGGCCTTGCTTGTTAACGCATGCATGCTCAGTCTTGCCCAAGGCCAGTACACGGTTTTTTTGCTCATCCACCACTTCATAAACAAACAAAAGAGATGCCCGTCCCCACTTTTCTATTCCTGTACGGACAAAGACCAGTTCATCAAATCTGGCAGGGGCTAAATAGCGACATTCTGCTTTACGGACCGGCAAAAAAATTCCTTTTTCCTCTACCTGGACATAGCTCAGGCCCCTTTCCCGCAAAAAAGTACTCCTGGCCATCTCAAACCAATGCAAGTAATTGGCATAATAAACCACTCCCATAGCATCTGTCTCACCATATGATATTCGATGCTCATGCCAGGTTTCGGGTTGCGGAAATTTTGAGTTTTCCTTTGGCTTCATAAAGTTTGTGTTATGTTTTATTTGAGTCCGTTTAGTTAAAAAATGGCCGAAGGCTAAGAGGTGAATTTACTGTTTTTTGGCTTTATAACCTTTTGCTCCCTATCACCGAGTTCAGCAACTCGTATCCTTTTTCAATAAATAATCCTGTCTTTTTTGCTGTCTTTTCCGAAAAGACATTCTCTCCCTGCACCTCTTTTTGCGAATTATAGATAAGAAAGGGCACGGGTTCGCTAACATGGGTTCTTTTAGCTATTGGTGTTAGGTGGTCACAGCAGACCACAAGGGTAAAATCTTCACCTTTCAGGGACTGTAAGATTGGGGCAACTATGAGTTGGTCAAAGCGTTTGATAGCCTCAATTTTATCCTGGACATTTCCCATATGTCCGCATTCATCAGGTCCTTCCAGGTGAACAAAAATAAAATCTCCGTTCTCCAGGAACTTGAGAGTTGAAGCTACCTTGCCAGCATAATTAGTATCCAAAAGTCCGGTTGCTCCTGGTACATCAATGACCGAAAGGCCGGCTGCCCGTCCCAGGCCTTTGATCAAATCAACAGCAGAAATCACTCCGCCTTTTAAATTGAATTTATCGCTAAAGGCGGGCAAGGAAAGCGGCCGTCCCTGACCCCAGGGCCAAATAGAGGTGGCCTGTGTTGGATTATCTGAGGTTGTCAAGAACTCATAAGCCTTGCTGACCAGTTCCCACAGAGCAGGATATTCTTGGAAGCTCAATATATCTGGCCAGATAGATTCTCCTAAAATATCATGTGGCGGTCGTATGTGCATGTCTGCCGCTTTTGTGAGCATTCCGTTTTTTTGAACTAGAAGATGGCGGTACTGTACACCAGGATAGAAAACGAATTCGCTGTTCTTGTTTATTTTCCGGAGGCCATGAATCAATGATGTAGCCTGGTCAGTTTCAAGATGCCCGGCAGCGTAATCAATCATTTTATCTTCTTGACCAAGACCGGTAAGAGTAACCAGGTTGCACCGCCAAACAAGGTCATCCGTGTTTAATTCCAGTCCCTGGGCGGCTGCTTCAATAGGCCCCCGGCCTGTGTGGTAAACAGCTGGGTTATAGCCGAGCAATGCCATATTGGCTATATCCGAGCCTGGGGGCATACCCTGGGGGATGGTCTGACAAAGTCCCAATCGGGATTTCTTGGCCAGCTCATCCAAAGCCGGCGTCTCGGCCACCTCCAGGGGAGTTTTATTGCCCAATTCTTCCAGGGGCCAGTCTCCCATTCCATCGGCAACAAGAAATAGAATCTTGGTCATGATAAAATCCTGTAATGTACTGTAGGAGCAGTGACAAAGCTAAAACTGTTGATTTCTTTGAGGGCCGCATGAACATCTTTTAGCTGTGCCTTGTGGGTTAAGAATACAATCGGAACAGATCGGCCTGATGGACTGGTCTTTTGCACAGCCTGTGCGATACTTATGTTGTATTCGCCCATCACTCCGGACAGGGCTGAAAGGACGCCTGGTCTATCCAAAACAGTAAAGCGAAAATAGTGTTCATATACTGTCAGCTCAGGGTCTAAAATTTTGGCTTGTGGAAGGCTTGCCTCTAAAAATCCAGTATTGTTGGGTTCTGAATTTTCTTTGGCCAGGGCCATAATATCAGCCAGCACCGCGCTGCCCGTGGGCAGGTCGCCAGCTCCCTGTCCATAAAGCATGATAGGTCCCACAGCATTGCCGTAGAGCAAGATAGAGTTAAACGGACCATCGACTTTCGCCAGGATATGATCCTTGGGCAAAAGGGCCGGGAAGACCCCAGCCTGAATATAGCCGGACTTTTCTTTGACCTGGGCAATTAGTTTCAAGGTATAGCCAAACTCGGCTGCCAGGGCGATGTCTGTAGCCTGGATACTGGAGATGCCTTCCACGGGTAACTGATCAAAAGGATAGTTCTGACCATGAGCCAGGCGGATAAGAATCGTCAATTTGTGGGCCGCATCCAGACCCTCAATATCTAAAGTGGGGTCAGCCTCAGCGTACCCTTTTTCTTGGGCCTTTCTCAGGGCCTCGCCAAAGTCCAGTCCCCTAAGCGTCATTTCGGTTAGGATAAAATTGGCCGTGCCGTTTAGGATTCCAGTAAGGGATTTGATTTTATTTCCAGCCAGACTTTCTTTTAAGGTCTGAACAATGGGGACGCCTCCGGCCACGCTGCCCTCGTAATAAAGGCCTGCTTTTTTTTGTGTGGCCAACTCAAAAAGCTCGTTCCCCTTTAGAGCCAGAAGAGCCTTATTAGCTGTGACCACGGACTTTCCCTGCTCTAAAGCCCTCGTAATGATTGTGTAAGGGGCTTCAATGCCGCCAATTAGTTCGACAATGATGTCGATAGCCGGATCGGTTAAAAGGTCATCCGGGTTGTCAGTAAATTTTGTTTCCGGACTGGGAATGAATGATCTGACTTTATTTAAATCCCGTACCAAAACCCTGCTTATGACTAGTTCTTTGCCGATCCGTCTTTTGATCCATTCCTGATTTTCTAGGATAATCTTGGCCAGGCCAGTGCCAACAGTGCCAAATCCGGCCAGGCCAATGCGAACAACCTCTTTATCCACCCTGACCTCCAAAGACTTTCTTCAGGCCACGTAAAGCTTGATTGATGCGGTGCCTATTTTCGACTAGGGCGAAACGAACGTGATCGTCACCATAATGCCCAAAACCCAGGCCGGGAGAAACTGCTACCTTGGCCTCCTTAAGCAGTAACTTAGAGAATTCTACTGAGCCCATGTGGCGGAATTCTTCTGGAATTTTGGCCCACACAAACATGGTGGCCTTGGGTTTTTCCACTTCCCAGCCTATCCTGTTCAAACCCTCTACCAATGCATCCCGTCGGTCTTTGTAAACGTTGACAATTTCCGTTACGCAATCCTGTGGGCCGTTTAAGGCAATAATGGATGCAATCTGAATGGGTTGAAAAATACCATAATCAAGATAGCTCTTGATTCTGGTCAAGGCATGAACCATCTCTTTGTTGCCGCAACAAAAGCCCATTCTCCAGCCGGCCATTGAATAACTTTTGGACAAGGAAAAGAATTCTACGCCCACATCCTTGGCACCTTTGGCCTGGAGAAAGCTGGGGGCCTGATAGCCGTCGAAGCATAGATCGGCATAAGCCAGGTCATGAATGACATACATCTTGTGTTCTTTGGCAAAATCGACAATTTTTTGAAAAAAATCCAGGTCCACTACAGCCGTGGTTGGATTGTGCGGAAAACAAATAATAAGCAGTTTGGGCTGGGGCCAGGTTTGTTTGGTGGCTGTTAACAAGTCTTCAAAAAAATCCCTATCCAGATCAATGGGGATTCTGCGTACATCTGCACCGGCAATAATGGCCGAATAAGGATGGATGGGATAGGTAGGGTCCTGGGCAAAGACCACGTCTCCAGGGCTGAGCATGGCCAGAGCCAGATGCGAAAGACCTTCTTTGGCTCCCATGGTGGCGATGGCTTCTGTTTCAGGGTCTAGTTCTACTCCATAACGCCGCGCATACCAGTCGCAAATGGCCTTGCGCAAATTGGGGATTCCTCTGGACACTGAATACCTGTGATTCACAGATTTCTGGGCCGCCTCAACTAGTTTGTCCACAATGTGTTTGGGCGTGGCCAGATCAGGGTTTCCCATGCCAAGATCGATTATATCTTCGCCCTGGCGGCGCATCTTCATTTTTAGGTCATTCACCACAGCAAAGACATAAGGTGGAAGACGATGCATACGTGGAAATTCGGTCATTGGTTTTTCTCCTGTAAGTTGATCTTTAAAGTTTAGAATTTGGAGTTTAGTGTGGACTATAGGTAGGAGAAAGGCTCTTGCTCTTGAACAAGCTTTTCACTCCAGATTCTAAACACAGAACTAATAAAAATGGATAAGGTAAAATGTCAAATTAGAGCGGATAAATAAGTAGTGAACACTAACCTAAATGGATCAATTTTTTTGCAGTTCAAATCTTGAGATTGCTTCGCTCCACTTTGTTCCCCTCGCAATGACAGGGGCGAGATTGTCATTGCGAGGGCAGCGAAGCTGCCCGTGGCAATCTCTCCCATTTGGTGAAACTCACTGGCTCAAAATCTACTTTTATTCCAATATATTTAATGTAAAACTCAATTAAAAATCGCTCAACTTAGGACAAAAAAATCAAAAAATTATTTAGCCAAATTTTTTAAGCAAATTGTAAGATCCAAGTGACCAATAACTAGCTCTAATGTCAATAGATGGTAGTAAAAATAAGTTTTTTTCGAGGAAATATAAAAATTCTTAGGTTGACGGGGAAAATCATTTTGGTTAAACGGTGATTCTTCACGGAGAGGTGGCCGAGTTGGCTGAAGGCGCTCGCCTGCTAAGCGAGTATAGGGGCTAAAACCTCTATCGAGGGTTCAAATCCCTCCCTCTCCGCCACAGATGATAATACTTCCCGGACTTTTGCGAGTCCGGGTTTTTTATTTTTGGACAGAGATTTTCTTTGTCTGCTTTACGGACTGACACTTTTTAACTAATTTTCCCAAGAATTCTCCAACCATAATCTATGATTTGGGTGGAGATGAATTGGGCTTTTTACCTTGCTTCTCTATATATTGTTTTATTACTTCTAACGGTGCGCCACCGGTTGTTGCTATAAAATATGCTCTTGTCCATAATAGAGGTTTCCAATAATACTTTGCTAACTCTTGAGCAAATTCTTTTCTTACCTTTCTTGACGTTACTGTTTTGATGTTATTGATAAACCTTGATAATTCCAAAGACGGATGAGCATCTATTAGTAAATGAACATGATCTTTTTCGCCATTGAATTCTAAAAGTTGAACGTCCCACTTATCGCATAAAGCAACCAAAATTTCTTTTAGCCTTTTTAGTATTTGATCAGACAATACTGGATTTCTGTATTTGGTCACTAACACTAAATGATATTTTAGGTCGTAAACTGCGTGATAATGTGCTCTTTTCATGTTGACACTAATACTAAGGCTTGGTACTAATGTCAATTATGTTGCAGGGATGTAAATATCGTCTGTATCCGAACAAACAGCAGAAAGAGCTTATAGAAAAACATTTTGGCTGTTGCAGGTTCGTGTATAATTACTTCTGGGCGAAGTATAAAGATGATAAACTTCCTTCTAAGTACAAACTTCAATCTGAACTGCCTACACTTAAAAAAGAATATCCCTGGCTAAAAGAGGTTAATTCACAATCTTTACAGGTTACAGTTCACAACCTATCTGATGCGTATAGCCGTGCATTTGACAAAAAAATTGTTGCTGCCAGAAAGAAAGCTATTGCTAAGGCTAGAACTAAAAAGCAGAAAAAAAGAGCATATTCACACGGCTTTCCTAATTTCAAGTCAAAGAAACATGCCAAACAGTCATTCACTGTGCCTCAGTATGTAGAGTTAAAAGATAATTTGGTATATCTGCCCAAGTTCAAAACAGGTATCAAGCTAGAACTCCATCGACCTTTGTCCGATAAATGCACTATTCAAAGAGCGAGCATATCCAGGCATGGAAACAAGTATTACATTGCGTTCAATATCGAGACTAACAAGGGTTTGCCTGTGAAAGTAAACCCTGAGAAAAGCATCGGCCTGGATATGGGACTTGATAATTTTCTCGCTTATTCAGACGGTAAAAAGGAATACAATCCTCGTTATCTTATCAAGTCTGAGCGCAGACTCAAAAGGGCTAACAGACAGCTTGCACGCAAAAAGAAACATTCCAGCAATTGGTTCAAGGCAGTATCCAGACTTCAAAGACTTCATGCCAAAGTAGCCAATCAACGCCTGGATTTTTTGCACAAACTGTCATCTGCGATAACCAAGCGGTATGACGTTATCTGTGTGGAAAGTCTGGGCATCAAGAATATGGTCAAAAATAAATATCTGTCCAGGTCCATATCCGATGCAGGCTGGGGAGAGTTCTTAAGACAACTGAAATATAAGTCGGAATGGAAAGGTAAACACTATGTAGAGATAGAGGAATATTTTCCAAGTTCCAAAGCCTGTCATGTCTGCGGATATGTACTGGACAAACTTTCATTATCTCAAAGAACATGGACGTGTCCTGCATGTGGTACAGTTCATGACAGGGACACAAACGCTGCAATAAACATAGAACAAAGAGGACTTGCCACCCTTCAATCGGCACTAGGGGCGGAGCGTCCCGAAGTTACGCCTGTGGAGAGAGGCTCTGTGGACGACCGTGGCTTTCTGCCACCTAAGAAGCACCCTCTCGCTGAAGCAGGAATCCCTCATGGGTCTTCCGGATGGGCAACCTACCGGAAGCTCTCGCCATATCCATTAGATTGGCGGGAGTAGTTCACAAAAGCAAGGACTTGACTAATACTCCTAAACTTTTTATATATTTTTTACTTGATTGACTTATGCGGAGGGATGGCCGAGTGGTTGAAGGCGGCGGTCTTGAAAACCGTTGACCCTTGACCGGGTCCGGGAGTTCGAATCTCTCTCCCTCCGCCACCATGTTTATAAGCCCACCTCCGAGGTGGGCTTTTTTGTATCGTTTAAACGAAAGCCGAAAGAAAACAAGGTAAAAGCTCAAAAGGCTGAGAAAGAGATTTAAAAGTTAATCTGTTAGCTTTTAAAAAACCCTAGATTTTATATATCATACCTAAAGCCTTTCATCTTAAACCCAATAAAAACTATGAACTCAAAAAAGGACTGGGATCAGCTTCTCCAATTTGACCGCAATCATATCTGGCATCCGTACACTTCCATGTTGGATCCTCTGCCTGTTTACCCAGTGGTAGAGGCTAGGGGAGTACGCTTAAAACTTGCAGATGGCCGGGAACTTGTTGACGGCATGGCCTCCTGGTGGGCGGTAATTCACGGCTATAATCATCCTGTCCTGAATGAGGCCTTGGAATCACAGCTAAAAAAAATGGCTCATGTCATGTTTGGCGGGCTCACCCACCAGCCTGCAGTTGAGCTTGCCAGCCTGCTTATTGAGATTACTCCCAAGCCCTTGCAAAAAGTCTTTTTTTCTGATTCTGGCTCTGTCTCTGTAGAGGTAGCCCTGAAAATGGCCCTCCAGTATTGGCAGGCTAAGGGAAAAACACGCAAAGCAAAGTTTTTAAGCCTGGCCAAAGGATATCATGGCGACACGTTTGGGGCCATGTCTGTTTGCGATCCCATAACCGGGATGCACAAACTATTTACCCATTTTTTGCCAAAAAATTTCTTTGTTTCAGCACCAGAATGTTCATTTGATGCTTCGTGGGATGAAAAATACATTACGGAATTTAAAACTCTTCTTCAAAAACATCATCAAGAGATTGCCGCGGTCATTCTGGAGCCCATTGTTCAAGGCGCTGGTGGCATGCGTTTTTATGCTCCGCAGTATCTACTTCGGGTTCGGGAACTTTGTACCCAGTATCAAGTGCTTCTAATTGCTGATGAAATTGCCACGGGCTTTGGCCGCACAGGCAAGCTGTTCGCCTGTGAGCACAGTCAGATCTGTCCGGATATCATGTGTTTGGGTAAGGCCTTGACTGGTGGATACATGACTTTGGCTGCCACTTTATGTACGGATGAAGTAGCTGAAACGATTTCGGGAGTCGAGCCCGGTGTTTTTATGCATGGTCCAACCTTTATGGCCAATCCCCTGGCATGTTCAGTGGCCAGGGCCAGCGTCCGGCTTTTGCTAAATTCTGCCTGGCAGGACAAGATTAAGAGCATCGAAAAACAGCTAAAAAAAGAGCTGGCCCCTTGCCAGGACTTGCCAGCAGTCAATGAAGTTCGTGTTTTAGGGGGGATTGGCGTTGTTGAAGTTAAAGAAAACGTTGATGTAGCCTGGATGCAAAAAGAGTTTGTACGTCTGGGGGTATGGATCAGGCCTTTTTTAAACCTTATCTATATCATGCCGCCATACATCATTTCCACAGACGAGCTAAGAAGCCTAACCCAGGCTATTTTTTCTGTTGTCAGGAAAGTTGATGCTAAGTCTTCCTGAAAAGATTTTCATTACTGGCACAGATACGGATGTGGGCAAAACAGTTATTTCTGCCCTCCTTGTTCTGGGTCTAGGAGCCAAGTATTGGAAGCCAATACAAAGCGGCACAGAAGAGGGCACAGATGTCCAAAAAATTCAAAACATGACCGGACTGGATGAAGAATATTTTCTCCCCGAGGTTTACAAACTAAAGGCTCCTCTTTCCCCGCATCTGGCAGCTAGGCTGGAAGGTATAAGTATAGATTTAAACCGGATTGTCCTCCCTGAAACGCAAGGTCCGCTTATCGTTGAGGGAGCCGGAGGCGTTATGGTCCCGGTAAATGAGGAGCAGTTTATGCTTGATCTCATGCAAAGGCTCGCGCTTCCGGTTCTGGTTGTGGCCAGAAGCACTTTGGGTACCATCAACCATACTCTCCTGACCATTGACAAACTCCGTCGAGCAAGAGTTGAGATTTTAGGCGTGGTTTTAAATGGTCCTCAAAATATTGAGAACAAAAAGGCCATAGAAAAATATGGAAAAGTTAATGTACTGGCTGAAGTGGAGCCGTTGCCTGAGCTTACGCCTCAGGGGGTACAAGAGGCATTTAGACGATGTTTTGGGGGAAAAGGGGAGAATGCACTATCCACCCCTTCTTAAAACAACTCAATTTGAGGGCCTTCGTCTTTATCTGTTGTTAGAGTTTTTCCCGTTACATTTTCATGTACCTGGCGTTCACTATGCATTTTGTACTTGGTAAGCATTTCGTCAGCCTTAAAATCCTGCAGGTCTTTGAGCTGTTCCTGGTCATTTTTGTGGATTATGTCCAAAAAATTTTGGGCATGCGAGTTAATTTTATTTAATATTTCTACCACATTTTCTATTCTTTGACGTGTAATATCCTGAAATTGGATATTGCTCATGGCTTCCATAAGCAAATTTGCAGCTTCCTGCGTTTTATTGTGCATTTTGGCAAGCATCTCTTGGTGGATTCTATCCAACTCGTCATAGGCATGAAGTAGCTCAAAAAGCTGGTTGTTCAACTGATCAAAGTTACGTTTTTGTTTGAGGCTATATTCTTTGTCCAATGTAGATTCAAAACGGCGTTCGACACTTTTAACTAACCCAAAAATTTGTTTTTGCATCTCATCGGCTGCTTGTTGAGATTTTGTAGAAAGTTTGTGCACTTCATCAGCAACTACCGCAAAGCCTCGCCCGGCTTCACCGGCGCGAGCTGCTTCAATAGCTGCATTTAAAGCCAGGAGCTTAGTTTGATCTGCTACTCCTTTGACCAAGGTAATTAAATCTACTAATTTTCTTATATCATCTAAAACAAGGCGCATATTTTGTTCATTTTCCTGGGCCTCCACCAGACGCTCTTCGGCTCCTTTTTGCATTGATTCAAGAGTATCCTTCCAATGGGTAGAGTCTGATCCCTCTGTTAGTTGTTTTACTTGATCCATAGATTCAGTTACAACCTGTAGGAGCTCCTGGACCGATTTATCTACGTGATCTAGACGTTCAACAATATCTTTAGCAGCATTTTCTGTGTCTGTAGTTACTGTAAACAATTGATCCTGAATAATTTTATTGGTTAGGGAAAACTCTTGTAGACTTTTTTCCACTTTTTCTACAAAAAGTGGATGAATTTCTAAAGTTAAATCTTTATCTGTTTCTCTATCTGTCTCTGAAGTTTCTTCAGCCAAGGTGAGACTGTTTAGTTCGTCAACCAATGCCGTTAGTTTATGAGAAATATTTGTTAAAGTTGTATACAATTCATGAAGAAAAGACACTGTATCGTCGCCTGAATTAAAGTCGTTAATTTGTGACAAAGAAACAGAAAGACTTGCTATATTTTCATCTCCCTTTAGTTTGGTTAACTCTTTATACAACCGGTGCATAGTCTCTATTAATTCTGAAACCTCACGACTAATCTGGCGGGTTAATTGAATTAACTCTTTCTTTTTTTGAAGCTCTGTTTCTTGTCCGAAATATTGTCCTATAAAGGAGCATAACCAGGTAATGAGCAGCAAGGCAGGAATAGACAGAGCAATATTTAGCCGGCTCGATGTAGCAAACACCCAGTGCAGACCAAATCCGCCCGCCCCAGCGAGTAGACAAACAAGCCACAGGCTTAGCCACCTTGGAATTTTTTTCATTTTTCTCCTCCCATAAACAGGGACCAATTTGTTCGCTATTTTTACTTTATATAAATTTTTCAGTTTGTTAGGTTCCTGGCAAGACCCTCTTGATCACCGCTAACAGATCCTGGGCTTTTACTGGTTTGACCAACCAGCCAGTGGCTCCGGCTTTTTTGGCCTCCTGGCGTTTAGTCTGCTGGGACTCTGTGGTGAGCATAAGAATAGGTACGAAGCGAAATCCTGGTAGTTTGCGCAGTTCCTTGATCAAAGTCATGCCATCCATAATCGGCATATTAAGATCAGTGATAACCAGGTCAGGTTTCAGCCCTGCATTTATTTTGTCAAGCGCCTTCTGGCCATTTTCTGCCTTTTCAACCTTATAGCCGGCTTTGGTTAAAATAGTAGTCATACTTAAAAGTAAGGTGCTTGAGTCATCCACGAGCAAAATTGTTTTCATAGTTATCCCCCTTTTTTACGAAAATTATCGTTTCCACAAAGTTTCTAACTCTTCAGCTAACAGATGGTAGTCCATGGCCCCAGGGCTTTTGGGAGCATAATGACTAACCGGCTGGCCAGCAGCAAAGGCCTCTGCCAGGCGCACATTAGTACGGATGCCGCGCAAAATACGTTGCTGGCCAAATTGGGCGGTCAGTTCTCTGATTACCTGTTGATGCATTTTGATTCGTCGATCAAACATAACCGGAAAAAGCCCTATCAGTCTTAACTCTTTATTATAATTAGTAGCCACTTGATAAAATAGGCGTGCCATTTGGCGTACGCCAATTCCGGCGAGATAATGGGGCAAGAAAGGAATTAATACCCCATGTGCAGCAGCCAAAGCATTAACCAGGATAAGGTCTAAAGTAGGTGGTGTGTCCAGGATAATACGGGCAAAAGTTTGGTGGGCAAGAAGATCAGCCAACTGGCGTTTTAAAATCAAGTTGTCAGGATTAGCTTTGCTTGTTTGAAAATCTAAATTTGCGGGCACGAAATAGAGATTTTCGAAAACCGTTTTATGAACTGCTGTGTGCAGGCGAAATTGAGGGTCATGAAACATGTCGTGGGCATAAAGGTCGAATTTTCTTATGTCTTTAAAGCCAAGCCCCCAACCAGCATGACCTTGGGTGTCTAGATCAATTAGTAAACATTTCTTGCCTTGCCTAGCCCACTCCGCAGCCAGGTTCACGGCAGTAGTCGTTTTGCCTGTTCCACCCTTACGGTTAGCTATGGCTACGATCAGTGTATGTTGAACCATTTTCAGGCCTTATGTCTTACCTTTGCAAGTACTGTCTGCAAAAATTCGTCTTCCGGAGGGGAAGCAATTTCCGGCTGCAGGGCCATCAGAACCTGAAGAATGGCTGTGTGAATGTGCTGTGCCTGCTTAAGGTCTAGTTTGCCAGCAGGGTGCTCTTTTAACCAATCAAGAAGAGGCTCGGCCTCTTCGACCGTGCAAATATCTGAAAAAATTGCTGTATCTTCGGTAATTTTTATAGGCATTTGACCAACTCCTTAAGGTTAAGAACCAGAAGTACCCGACCATCGCCAAGCAGGGTGGCTCCGGCATAAATGCGAAATTTAGCCATCAGGCCTTCCAATGGTTTTAAAATGATGTCTACCCCCTCGTGAAATTTATCCACAATCAGGCCCAACTCCTCCCTGCCGGTATTGACTACTAATATCGCCTCTTCTTCAGTCTCTTTCCTGGCGTTTTCTTGGGTAGAGAGTTGAAGAACATCACCTAAGCGACATAAAGGAATCAGACGATTTCGTAAAATAACGGTCTCTTTATTTTTTATCAGATGGATGTCATTTGCGGGCACGCGTACTGTTTCCATTACACTTTCTATGGGTACTCCAAAGATTTCTCCTCCAACTTCAATCATGAGTACTCTGGTTACAGCCATGGTTAAGGGTAGAGAAAGGCTGATGACTGTACCCCGCCCTTTTTCGCTTTTAATGGAGATGCTTCCACCGGCATTTTCAACCATGGTTCGGACGGCATCCATACCTACTCCTCGACCGGAAACATCAGATACCTGTTCAGCCGTGGACAGACCCGGGGCAAAAATAAGTTGAAGAGCTTCCTCTTCTGTAATTTGGTCCAGCTTTTCTTCATCGATTAGCCCCTTTTCATAGGCCTTGCGTTTAACTATTTCCGGATCAATTCCTCGGCCGTCATCACTAATTTCAATAACTACCTGATCCTCAAGGTGAATAGCGCGTAAACGGACTTCTCCTTCTATAGGCTTACCCAAAGCTTCTCTCTCTTCTGGGGGTTCTATACCGTGATCGATGCTGTTACGCAGTAGATGTACCAGTGGCTCTGCCAGGTCTTCAACAACATTTTTGTCTGCCTCTGTCTCCTCTCCTTCTATAATCAATCTGACTTTCTTGCCTAGTTTTCGGCTTAGATCTCTTACTAGGCGGGGGAAGCGTTGAAACACATGTGATACGGGAACCATACGCACTTGCATCACAGCTGTTTGCAACTCTTCACAGATACGATTAATGGCTCCGTATTGTGTTTTAAGTTCCTTAGCCAACTCCCTACTCTGAAAAACCTCTTCAGCCCTTTTGGCCAGAAAAGGCAAGCTGTTTTTAGCCACCACCAGTTCACTTACAAGGTCCATTAGGACATCTATGCGTTTTTGGTCCACCTTTAACACCTTGATCGTCTGCTTAACCGGAGGGCTTGGTTTTACAACTGGTTTTTTTTCTGTTTCTTGCTGGACAGGGGCCTGTTTCTCCGGCTCCTTGCGGATTGGTTCTGGTTCAGGCTCTGTACTGCCCTTGGATGATAAGATGTCGTTTATAAAAGTGAGGAGGGGAGAAAAACTTTTTTCTTTTTGAGCCTTATCTATAAGGGCAGAAATTTCTTCCGTGCTTTTCTCTATTGCAGAGAAAGGCAGACAGCGTTTTAAGACCTCGCCAATACTTAATAAACGTCCTGTCCATAGCTCAGGAGGGCAAGGAAGCTGGAGCAACTTTTGTTGAGTGCGCAAAATGTCGAGGGCTAACTTAGTGGTAAGTTCATCTTTTTGTCCTTCTTCCTGTGGGTAGTCAACCTTATTTTCTTCTTGTTCTTCAACAACTTCTCCTTCTGGCATTATGCCTGTGGCAACGGCTTGAACCAGATTTTTTATCAGGCTTTCATTTGGTCCGCTTGGATGCTCCAAAACAACTTTTAACCAGCGCAGGGCCGAGGCCTGGAAAAGATCAGGACCAGCCACTTCCAGGGCCACATCAACAGCTTTGAGCAGAGATGACCAGTCCTTGTTATCAATTAACTGTGTGGCGTCCTGAACAAACAAACCAAAGGGTTCGTTATCGCCAACTTCTCCTTGCGGGAAAATCAAGTCTTGTATGGAAATTCTGGCCTGCTGTACTTCTTCTTCCACATAGGTAAAAAGCTCCTTTATCTCTTCCAGGGAAGCCTTGGTCAAAGCATAAAATTGTACCAGGCAGGTAAATGGATCAAACTCGTTTATATCCGGCCACGGTTCCCTTGTTTCTATGCCAAACCAACAAAGTTCAGGGATTTGACGCATGGTATAAAGGGGATCATCGCCATTAAAAAAACACTGTTCGTCTGGTATATAGGTTATAGCCAGCAAGGTATCATTTAGATTTTGGGCTTGCCGTACAATAAGTTGTCGTTCCTCTTCACTGATTTTGGCCAGCCAATCAATATTTGAACCCAGCTCAGCTTCATGCCCAGTATCAGTTTCCTGTTGTCCGTTTTCCAGGGCAACATTACTAATCATGCCTCTTAACTTTGTTTTTAGTTCTTCACTTATCTCTTCTGCATCCGGCGACAACTTTTCTTCTGCTTCCAGGTCGTCCAGCCAAGTATTTACCTGATCCAAACTATCTAAAAGAATATCCACCATATCTGGAGATAGTTTTAGGCGGCCTTCACGAACAATATCTAGCACATCCTCGGCAGCATGAACCACATTGGTTAAGGGAGCAATATCAAATAAGCCAGAGGAGCCTTTAATGGTATGGATAGCCCGGAAGAGACCATTTAGTATGTTTAAATCGTCCGGATTATTTTCCAGGTGCAGAAAAGCCTGGCTGGCTTCTTCCAGAAGTTCGCGGGATTCGTTTATAAACTCTTGTAAAAGCGTATTCATCTTGTCCCTCCCACCAAGATGTTAACGATACTTTGGAGTACCTCTGGCTGCACGGGTTTAACCAGATAATAATTTGCCCCGGCCTCATAGGCCTGTGCTTCATCTTGCTCGCCGGCTTCTGTGCTAATCATAATGGCCGGGATAGACATTAAGTCCGGATTCTGGCGTACTTCTTTTAAAAAACGATATCCATCCATTTTGGGCATGTTCACATCTACGAGCAATAAGTCAAAATTATCACGCATCATCTTTTCTAATGCCTCTACTCCATTTGCTGCCTCTTCTGCTTTCAGCCCTATTTCTTCTACTTGTTGACGGTGATACATGCGGACTGTAACTGCATCATCAACTATCAATACCCGTTTCATGACTATCTCCAGGTAGTTAAGGGTTTTTGATAGACAATGGCCTGGGGGAATTTACGTACCTTGAACAGGGAAGTTATCCGACTCATGGACTCTGAATGCCCTAAGAAGATAATTCCTCCAGGGTTTAAACTATCGTAAAATGCCTCAGCTGCCTTGCGACGGGATACATCGTCAAAATAAATCAAAAGGTTGCGACAAAAAATAAGATCAAAGTCCCGCATTTTTTTTGTATCCTCAAAGTCACAGATGTTTATTTGTCTAAAATCAATGGCTTCGCGTAAATCCTGGTCAATAAGATAACGCCCGCCAGATAACTGTTTAAAATACTTTCGTAAAATTTCTCGAGGTAAATATTGTACGGAACGAGAATTATATATTCCTTGCTTGGATTTTTCTAATACTTTGGTATCAATATCAGAGGCAACAATTTCTACATCTACTTCATCAATAAGAGGCCAGTATTCCAAAAGGTAAATGGCAATAGAGTAAGGTTCTTCTCCGGTAGAGCAGGGTATGGACCAGATACGAATGAGCTCCTTTTTTTTGCGTTGGACAATTTCTGGCAATACAGATTCAACCATGCACTTTAGTTGATATTCTTCCCGAAAGAAATAGGTCTCATTAACAGTCATTAAATTGACTAGCTCTTGGAATTCCTTGCCTGAGGCCTGAAAACGCATAAAGGTGAAATAAGAACGAAAGTTACGATGGCCAGTAGCTTTGATGCGTTCGATCAATCTTTTATCCACAAAATAGCGTTTGGAATCTCCAAAATAGATGCCAGTTTTGCGGTAAAAGTAGTCGCGAAAGCGTTCAAAATCAGCATCCGAAATCTTGATTTGAGACATGATTATGCTTCACTCTTAGTCCGTTCAATGACAGTATCTACGGCAAAGGCAATGTATGGTTCGTTGGCAAAGCGTTGTTTGACCTCTAAAAGAGCAGGGATCATTTCCGGAGTCCCTACTTCTGCCAGGCGATCCAAGGCAGCAGCCACCACATTTACATGGTCATCGGTCCTAATCACCTGTAAAAGCCATTCAGGTACCTGGGCATGTGGAAGAACCTGTAAAATATCTACGGCAAAGATACGTACATCAGAATCAGGGTCGCGCAAGAGTTTCTCTATATAAGGAGCTACGGCTTCGGGTAATGCCTGAAGAACTTCTATTACTTTATTGCGAAGCCCTGCATCATCACTGCGTAAAAAAGGAATGAGATTCTTTACAACCTCTTCTCCGCCAATGGTTAACAGGCTGTTCAGAATGCTCTCTTGCACGCTTAACACCTGTTCTTTCTGAAGACGACGGCACAACGGCTCTACAGCCTGTTCAAAACCAGCCAGTTCTCTGGCAGCCCAGCGTCGAATCTGTATATCAGGATCATTGAGTTGATTTATAAGTCCCTGAAAATTACGCTTCAAAGATCTTCGTTCTTCTTTAGGTTTTGATTTTTGTATATCTCTTGCTTTTTTTAAGGCCATGTTTTTATCTCCCTTTTGGTTTTTACATGGTCCATTTTATCAGGCGGTCAGCAATTTTATGCACGGGCAGAACCACATCTGCACCGCCGCGTTCTATAAGTTCCCTAGGCATGCCAAAGACTACAGCTGTTTCTTCAGATTCAGCAATTGTTCTTCCTCCCAGACGATGTAATTCTGTCATGGCTTCTGCTCCATCATAGCCCATGCCTGTTAGTTGGACGGCAATGATGTCTTTGGGATCAAGACACTTGAGAGCAGAGCGCACCATTCGATCTACACTGGGATGCCATAAAAGCTGCTTGTCCATAGGGAGGTTTACAGCTACCTTTCGTCCTAATTTTCGTCTGACCTCGACATCCGCATCACCTTGGGCAATAAGAATTTCTCCGACCTGTAGGGGCAAGGGACGGTTTACCTCGCGTACTTCCAGTTGACAGCTTTGGTTCAAGCGTTTGGCAAAAACATTGGTAAAACGTGCCGGCATATGTTGGGCCACCAGTACAGGCAGGGGGAAGTCAGGGGGTAGCTGGGTTAGAATTTCTTCCAGGGCCCCAGGGCCACCGGTTGAACAACCTATCAGGACCAGACCGGGGATATCCCTAGTTATTTTGGGCCTAGCTTTTTTTATAGTGATTTTTTCGGGCTTTGCCCTATGAATACGTAGTTTGGACCAACGCGTTCGTGAACGGGCCACAGCCCGTATCTTGGCAATGAGTTCTGGGCGAATATCCTTGATGCTTAAGGAAATCGTGCCCCCGGGCTTGGGTATATAATCCACTGCGCCCAGTTCCAGGGCCTCAAATGTGGCTAGAGCCCCTTTTTCGGTCAATGAGGAAACCATGATCACTGGACGGGGAAATTCGGTCATGATGTGACTTAAACAAGTCAACCCGTCCATTACGGGCATATTGATGTCCAGAGTAATGACATCGGGGTCTACTTTGGGAATTTGGTCTAAAGCATCCTGTCCATCTCTGGCCGTAAAAACTTCTATATCACCTTCTTCTTCCAGCATTTCCCGAATGTATTTGCGCATCAGGGCTGAATCGTCCACAACTAAAACGCGCAGCATCCTTTCCTCCACTGTTTTGAAAATTTAGGTTATGAGATGTCTAACTACCGGCTAACGCTTCCGGTTCCTTATTTTCCTCATTCACATCCGCAAGTTCGGATACTTCCTGTTCATCTAACAGTTTACTAACGTCTAGAATCAAGATCATCCTGTTCTGATCTTTCAGGTTGGCCACTTTACCCATTATTCGCGCCTGGTCTGCAGATAGTTTTGGTGAGTCTTCAATCACCTGGCTTGGAATGCGCAACACTTCAGATACAGCATCCACTATAAATCCACTGCGCAATCCATCAATGTTAAAGACAATGATCCGCTGGCTATCCTTACGTTCAATGGCCTTTAGGCCAAAACGTTTGCGCATATCAATTACAGGTAAAACAGTACCCCGCAAGTTGATCATTCCTTCAATAAAGTCTGGCGTTTTGGGCACAACATTCATTTCTTCAGGAATCAAGATGATTTCCTGTATTGCATCAATCATTACGCCATATTCCTGATCAGCCAGTTGGAATACAACTAACTGAATTTCTTCATCTTCTGTATTTTGTTGATTTAGATCAGCTGTCCTCATCTCTTCCTCCCCGTCCTCAAACTCCTGCCCTGTTTCAACAGCGGCCTGCATGGCTGGATGTTGAAACAGATTTTTTGCCGAGAGCACAGAAATAAGCCTTTTTCCTCCATTTAAACGACAAACCGCCTTTATCTCATCTAGCTCTCCACTGTTTGCGAGTAGACCAGGCATCTGCTCCCAATCTTCTTCAGCAACATATAAGACTTCCTGTACTCGATCTACCACGATACCGACAGTTTGTGGACGTCTGACAGCCCCATTGTCCAGGGTAACAACTAGAATACGGTTACTTTCATCCACTTCCGCATTAGTTAATCCGAACATCCGGCGCAAACTAACCAGGGGCAGCATCTGGTGACGAAAATTAATCAGCCCCAAGACATGAGGATCTGTCTGCGGGACATGATTGATTTCTTCTGGAACGCGTACGATTTCTTTGAGCTCTGAAATCTCAAAGGCATATTCCTGGTTGTCCAGGAAAAAGCTTACAAGCTGGCGGGCACTGTCGTTTTCTTCCTCTTCGCTTTCCTTCCGTTCTATAAACCCCTGGCTCTCCCTTTTTTGAACCTCTGAGTCTGCCTCCTCCAGAAGAGATGAAAATTCTTTCTGGATTAAGGAGCGGACATCTAAAAGTTGAATCAGGCTGTGTCCTCCCACGTCTTTAACTACTCCGCTCAGTAATTCTACGCGTACTGTTGATTGGACAGAGTCCACATCCTCAATTTTGTCTGGCTCTACGCTTAATACACGGTCTACCCGGTCCACCACCAGACCAATGGGGTGGCCAGAATCAATAATGATAACCCTACTAGTCTCAGTAAGTTCTGAGGCTGGCAGGCCTAAGTTAAGACGTAAATCTAGCACAGGCAGGACAGTCCCCCGCAAATTTGCCAATCCCATAAGACTTGCCGGGGTCAAGGGCACACTAACTGTTTCCGGGACCCAAATAATTTCTAGGACTGTATGCATGGGAAAGGCAAAACACTCTTTCCCAATATAAAAAGTTATGTATTGATTAAGATCTTCTGCTTCTATCAAGTCCAAACCTTCTCCTTCAGGTGGAGAATGGTCCGCTGACATTTTCGTTGCTTGCATCGCCATCACATCCTCCTTCCCCTTATGAACTCTGGAGTTCATCTGCGACAGAAGCGATCTCCTCTGTGGCTGCAGCCAGTTCTTCTATTCCTTTGGCTTGCTCTTGTGCTGCTGTACTTGCTTCAGCTGTTGCTGATCCGGCCTCCTCAGCCGCAGCCGCGATTTCATCAATGCCTTTTTTGGTTTGGGAGAGAGCAGTGACGATCTCAATGCTGGCATCGTAAATAACTTGGTTGCCATTGACTACATTTCTCATTTGGGAGGAAATATCATCCAGCTTCTGCGTAGTGCCTTCCGCCTTTTTCACTTCCTCCATAGCTGCGTTCACAATTTCTGCCAGGTCGTTGCTTACGTACATGATCTGATCCTGAATACTTTTGACCAACTCCTTGACCTGCTCTGCATTTTCAGCCGCATCACTGGCGAGGTTTTGAATGTCTGTAGAAACTACAGCAAAACCTTTCCCGTACTCCCCGGCCCGCGCAGCCTCTATGGCTCCACTGACTGCCAGCATGCTTGTCTGGATGGCCACAGTAGCAATGGTATCCACAATTTTATCCATACGCCGCACAATTTTATCCAATTGCTGCATGGCTTCCCGATTTTTTAAGCTTTCTTGCAGATTGTTCTTAATGCCTTCTATCATTTCTTTTACAGCTTCGATGTTTTCTGCCACAAAGTTTGCCATTTTTTCGCCTTTGTTCATGGCTTCTTTGGCGCTGTCTTCAGTCACCCGGGCATTTTTTTCGATCTGACTGATGCTGGCCGCAATTTCTTGTACGGCAGCACTCTGCTGGTCAGCCCCTTTGCTAATTTGGGTTATAGCCGCCATAATTTCCTGGCTGGAGCGGTGATTTTCTTCAATGGCAGCAGCCAGTTCCTCGGCTGCAGCAGCGACTTCTTCAGCACTCTTGGTTATATCTGTGCTGTTTTTTAAATCTTCAGCCAACTCTTCCAGTTCTTGTGCTGCCTTTTCACTTTGTTCTAGAGCAATCTTTTGCTGCTCAACATTATTTAAGGCCTCTTCGCAGGCCGCTGCTTGTTCTTCGGCTGCTGCGGCAATGTCTTCCGCTCCTTTTTGTGCCTCAACAGAGGCCTGTTCCACTTCTACAGCATTCTGGGCAATCTTCTCTGCGCTTTGATAGATTTCTCCCATGCCATTTTTGATTTCTTCGAGCTGTGCAGTTATATTAGTTCCCTTATCGGCCTCTTTTTTGACTGTTTCCGCTGAAGTATTTATACCCCTACTCAAGGCTTGCATCTGAGTCTGAATCTGCTCCACCAGCTGAGCAATATTGACGGCATTTTTTTCGGTCTTTTCGGCCAATGTACGTACTGTGTCGGCAACTACCGCAAAACCTTTTCCATGTTTACCTGCCCGCGCTGCTTCTATCGCTGCATTTAAAGCCAATAGATTGGTTTTATCCGCTATCTTGATTACGGCTTTAACTGTTTCATTTATCTTGTCCGCCTGCTTTTCCAGTTCAGCCATCTTTTCTACAGACCCTGATTGCCTTTCGGCTCCTAGAACAACACTTTCCACCAAGGCTCCAATTTCTACCCGTGCTTCTTCAAGAAGCTGCTGTAATTTTTTAACTTGAGTCCTGGATTCTTCAGCATTGTCTGCTTGTTCCTTAACCCGTTTTACTATCTGGTTCATGGCAGCGAGAGATTCTTGCGTTGCCCCGCTTGCCTCTTCTGCTCCACCAGCGATCTGTTCCATGGCCTTGGCTAATTCTTCTACAGCCGTTAAAGCCTGGGTAACACCGCTGGCCAATTCTGTTGAGGCCATAGCAATACGCTCGGCCGCTTGTTGCTGTTTAGCCAATGTCCTGGCTCTGCGTCTCCTTTCTTCGGCCTCTCTTCTCGCTCGGGTAGCAGAAGTATCCTGCTTAACCGTATCGGAATTAAGCCGTCTTTTTGACTCTGATACTTGTTTTTTTAAAGGCATAAACAATCCTCCTGCTGTGTTACGTTTTTCAGTTTGTGTTTAATGTTTATTATTTTATTATTCTAATCAAAAAACAAAAACGGCCTGTAGCTCAGAAGGCCACGGACCGTTTTTATTCGAAAAAGTTAGTAAATATTATAAATTGAGTTGGTGACAGACTAAATAATGGAATAAAAAATAAATAATTTTTTATCATTTATTTTTAAAGTTTACTTTTTGGAAAGATAAAATATTATTTACGTATCAATTTGACACTACTTATTCTAGTATATACTTATCAATTAGTTAGAATCTAGCTTGTGTGATTTTTTGCAGTTTAAAATTTGAGATTGCGTAAGGTGTAACGCTACTTGCTATGACTTAGCGCTTATACTGTTATTGTTATGTTTAAAGTGAGGCTTAATTATACATTACTTAATTTACAGTTAAAATGTTTGTAATAGTCTCTCATGCCAGGGTGACAACCTCTTGTTAAGAGTGTTTAGGTAAAATTTAAACTTATTTGGTAGTTACCGTGTAATTTACTAATAAACTAGGACTTTTTGATTTGAGGCCACGTTAACCACAGCTAGCCTTTCCCCGGACCTTCTTTAAAGCGGGAGTAACAGATGTGAGGATATAACACAGGCGTTTCACTGAGATATTCAGGTTAGGAGGGTTCAAAGGCTTTCCAATAATTATAGAGCAAATTTTGTGTCAAAGAATAGATGGTATCTATTCCAGATTTTAAAATGTATCATAAAACTTGCAAGCCCTACGTGTCAAGTTGAGCCTGAAAGATTTTCAACCCTACTTTAATGGCCATGTTCATCTAGTTGATTTTATTCGAAATGTATGAGGACGACCTTTGCCCGGATGTGTTTGGCGGGTTTGTAAAGAGAAAATCGCACTCCTGGCTTAACTTGGAATGATACGAATTGTTGACTCTGGGGGCATTCGAAATGCTGCACTTGGGTTGAGTTGGTTGATTTGTTGAGTGAGGTGGTGGGGAGGGTAAGGCGAGTAGGGTGGAGATGGGTGATATGAAAATGACTTTTGAGACATTAGAAACTAGGCCAATGCAGGTGGAGCAGAGGAGATATGGGAGTCCGTATTTCTGTCCATGTACTTGTTAAGTCCCTAATTATCATCTTCCTCCATTTCTTTTAACTTTTCTGGCGTGAATTGGAGCATAATCCGTTTGGTCCAAAACTGGCATTTATTCATTTTCTCTTTTAAAATTTTGAGCTCCTGGACTAGTTGTTCTTCCAGTTTTTGTTGCTGAACCAGAACTGTCTGCAGGCCCGCTTCCAACTCTTCAACCCTTTTTAAAATATCGTTGAATTGTCTATCCGGGTTTGCGTTTTGTCTCTTCTGCTCCCGCCAAATGAGCCACAAAGCTTTTTTCATCTTTCGGTATCCCCGGTCCAGAACCGCAATGTCCGCGCGCAACTTTTGTTCCATACTTATGGCTTCAGCCATCTTTTCCAGCGTCTTGGATTGAGATCTGGCCAATTCCATAAAAAAATCTTTGGGCTCATCAACCAGTACAGATGGAGAAAATTCTTCTTTCTGTTCATTGCTTAACTGGGGATTTTGTGGGAACTTGCGGGATAAAATTTTTTCCACTTCCTCGCTATTTTTATTTTGAGCAAATTCATTAACGATTAAGGCAAAGACTTCCAATGCCTCTGGTTTATAACGTCGTTTGCGGCCTTGACCAATATAGGGCAAAAACCGCTCGAATTTATCCCGATAATAGCGGATATTGCTCTCAGGTACATTTAGCCTATGGGCTATCTCTTTGATGGTTAATAGTTCATCAGACATAATATAGATGTTCCTGGTCCATTAGTTTGGACTTAAGAATAACCTATGTTATACTTTTAGTAAACTAAGGGAAGGGGGTGTATCCGATGGCTGCACTTTGGTTGAGTAGTTGAGTGAGGTGAGTAGGGTGGAGATGGGTGATATGAAAATGACTTTTGAGACATTAGAAACTAGGCCAATGCAGGTGGAGCATAGTGGATATGGGATTCCGAAGTAGAATTTTTCCCTGATTGGCTCCAGAGTCCGGGTTATTACCACTGCACAGGTTTGATTTCTGAATTATGATAAAATTTTGCTAAAGAGCTTGTAGCCGAATCTTTTTATCAACTTAATTTCCATGGTTTTATTTCAGTCTTGGTTTCTTTCATGCTGGTACAAAGACTTGGACCCATTTAAATCTTGCTTGCGGACAGAACATAATGGTGTACTTTGGATAAACGAATAGACTTTTAATTCCTAAGTTGAGCGATTTTCACTCAATGGGTGAGATTGCCACGGACAGCTTCGCTGCCCTCGCAATGACAATTCCGCCCCTGTCATTGCGAGTGGAACAAAGTGTAGCGAAGCAATCTCAAAGTTTGAGCTGCAACAAAATCGCTCATAAATTTTAGATAGTTATGGTCAATCCCGCAAAACATTTAGCCCATTCACCCCGATGCTCTGTTTTTCCGCAGGCTTCCCTAAGATGGGTTACCCAAGCCGTTTGTAATGCATTTCAGTAACCAGGACTTTCAATCAGCGGCTAAAAAAGGATTTGGCCATAGGCTCCTATAATGTGGACGAACTGATGGAGTGCTTAAAAGTGTATTGCAAGGTCGTAACTCCTTAGAGTATCACTCTTTATCCTCAGAGTTGCCGCTCAACTGTTGGACTGGAGTTGGATAAAATGGTCAAAAAAGCAAAAAGGGTTTACGGATATTGGCCGTAAACCCTTATTTTTATGTGGCCCGCCCTGCACGATTCGAACGTGCGACCTACGGATTCGAAGGCAGGGCATCAATTCAATAACTGACCTGAAAAATTTTATAAAATCAACACGTTGCCGAATATTGGCGATCAGGTTTTTTCTCGCAATTTTCGTTTTTTTTCTCCAACTGCCAACCAAACTGCCAACCAATTGCCAGCTAAACCATTCCCTAGCATGCCAGGGTTTTAAGATGGCATCCATAAAATTTCTCCCTTAGACTTTAAGGCAATAATAAATTCTGAAGCATTTCGCCTCAAATATTTTAGATTTTCTGGCTGCATTTATACCGATCAGTTCTTCCTATCAATTACCCATCAATTAAATTTTTACAGGTAATGTTAAACAATATCAATAAGTTAGATTAAACAGACAAACTTTCAAAACCCGTTTTATCAATTACCCATCAATTAAAAATGTCATTATGCCCAAAAAGGCACATACTTCATTAATTTCTTAGGAGCCTTTTCATCAAAAGGTTTTAGCATCCCATCTTCCACTGCTTCTTTAATATATCGTGACACTGCAGCAAAATTTCTCCCTTAGACTTTAAGGCAATAATAAATTCTGAAGCATTTCGCCTCAAATATTTTAGATTTTCTGGCTGCATTTATACCGATCAGTTCTTCCTATCAATTACCCATCAATTAAATTTTTACAGGTAATGTTAAACAATATCAATAAGTTAGATTAAACAGACAAACTTTCAAAACCCGTTTTATCAATTACCCATCAATTAAAAATGTCATTATGCCCAAAAAGGCACATACTTCATTAATTTCTTAGGAGCCTTTTCATCAAAAGGTTTTAGCATCCCATCTTCCACTGCTTCTTTAATATATCGTGACACTGCAGC
>NZ_JAGUQP010000007.1:61761-100566 GCF_018704065.1 Desulfovulcanus ferrireducens
TTTCTTAGGAGCCTTTTCATCAAAAGGTTTTAGCATCCCATCTTCCACTGCTTCTTTAATATATCGTGACACTGCAGCCTTGTTGTGTTCTGGAATGCCAAATCTTTGTCTGAGCGAAGCATTCGTAAGATAATCTCTCATAACATATCTCAGGCATGCATGGAGATAACAAGCTCGTACTCTGTCTTCCCTGCTCATATCACTAACTGATTTATGTGCGAACAAAACCACTCTAGTAAAATCTCCTGATACTTCAAAAAGAGGTGCTGGCAATTGATATAATTCAATTTCCGCAACCACCTTATCAATACCACTGCCTCGTTCTTCGCAAATACCAAATCGCCGCATAAGAGAAGCTAATGTTTCATTACGAGATTTAGGAGGAGTATCAATAAAACGAAAAGTATCCACTAATGGTTTACCAGGGTTGGTAATTTCAATACGATTGTCAAAAATTTCAATCATTGGGCCTGTTCCGCTAACAAAAAAATCCTGATGGATAAGCGCATTAGCTACCAGTTCTCGCACAGCCAATTCAGGAAATCGGTACTGTCTTCCGCAATGCTTGTTCAATAACTTCGTTTTTGGGTAAAAACGCATTAATATAACTAATAAGACTTTCAAAACTAGAAGCATACCCTTTATTTCCTTGCTGTTCTTTTAAAGCTTTTGTCCGGCCAGTACCACTATAAAGGACGACGCGCACATCTTTCCGCTGCAGAGAATGAAACTCTTGCAAATGTTTGGCAAATAAAATTGCACCTAAGTTAGTAATATTCCATCCTCCGGCTTCGCATCTGACAATTAATTGATCATCTGCTAATGCCTTTAGAATGCTATCTCTATTTGTCGGCAAAGGTTGGTACAAAAGGTCAAAGTATGCAGGATAATCAAGTAAACGTAAAACTTCATCATCAGAAATTCGCTCCATAGCTATACCATATTCAAATGGTGTTTGATCAAATATACGCCACAGATTTCTTTCTTTTTCTGGAAAATCCTTGAGTTTCTTTTTGTATGAACCAACTCTTATAAACTCCTGACCTTTAAAACGAACTGGGTGCCGTACAGCACGCGCAATCTCTAACAAAACAATATTACAACCCTCTACCTCCACCATAAAAAAACGAAAATCGATCTTAGGTTCCAAAAGCCGAAGCAACCAATTTTCCAATTCCTCATTGCCAACTTTTGTTTTGTAAGGATTAAAAGATGTCCCCTCTATAGCATGATCTTTATCACGTATTCCCCAAATCATGTAAGCAAAAGCTTTGCCAGCCAAAGCAGCGGCATTGGCTAGGGCTGATATATATTCACCGATTAAATGAGAATCAGACATATTAACCTTAAATTCAACCCACTCGGTCTCTTTTGGAAGTGCACGGAGTTCGTTTACAAGACTTACTAAGTATTTTTGATCTTTCTCTCTCATAATAGAGTTTTCTCCTTCATATTCAAAGCCAAAGATGATGATCTATCTTTTTTATTCAAATCAATCATGAATTACCCATGAAATCAAGAAGAGAACCCTGTAGTTTCATTTGTTTGCTTTCTGTTTTAAGAGTTGAACGTTCACCAAGTAGCGCATTTATAAGTCTTCAATCTTCAATATCTCTTGGCAATACTTCAAAAAGCGCCTGGGCAAGCTTCCAGAAACGACTATCTTCAAGTAAATTACGTTTACTTAAGTAAGAGATAAGCTCCTGCCTCTTTTCGCTTTTCCACAAAAACATGGTACGATGTAGTGCATCAATTAAAGGGCAATCATTATTTTTTCCGAGGTCTTTTTTTATCCTGTCAGCAAGCAGAGCCAAACGACATTTAGAGCCATTAATTACAAATATTCCATACTTTCTAGCAGTTTCAATAGAGTCTTGAGACTCAGAGCCAATCTGGACGATTAAGGTGGAGCGTATTTTGCCAGAAAATGGTTTACAACTTCTGGTCTGCAACGCATGAGTTTCATTTCATAAGCAGTTAAGCCCTGATTGGAAATATGACCAGCAGGATGTTCTTTGCCCTCATCAGGCCCAAAAATAATAGTTTCTTTTTTTAATTCTCCCAATTCAATCTTGCGCGAGGCCACACAACGGGCAATTTCAGCCCGTGCTTTATTTATCATGCTCTCATTATTGGGGTTTTCCCATTTGACCAATTCTTCAATCAGGTTGAAAAGCTCCTTTCGTTTTAAGGCTGCTCGTTCTTCATCCACAGTGCCATCAGGCCGTCTAAAAGCCGGATCACTGGAAGGGTCTTCTACCAATTGGGCAAAAAGAACTGCCCGACAGGCAGCCAGAGGACGCCTCGCCCACCATGAATGCAAAGTAGATGGATGACCATGCCTGATTGATTTTTCCCGACTGGCTTCCTGGTTGATTTTTTTAGAGGCAGAGCAACTTCTATCAGTTTTTTTCTGCGTGTTTGTGTCATAAAAATTCCTGTTATGTGTTATTGCGTAAAAAATTTATTAATAACGCTATAAAAACACCTTAAAACTTATTGATAATAAAGGCATTAGCGTCATTGTATTGCGTCAAGATTGCGTAATTTCTTTTTTTTCTGACGCAATAGAATTTGCGTCAACCGGATACCAAAGGGCCCCTCTGTGTCAGGATAGATGTCGCCTCAAGGGGATAGGGTTTTGAGTCAGGTTTCTTTTTCCTAGCCCCCACAACACTCTGCATACTTAAATCATCCCTTTTGCCCTCAAAATCCCTTTAATGTCCTGACCGGACAGCCTAAGATATTCCGCCGTAGTCAGCAAGCTGGAATGGCCAAGCAAATCCTGAACGGCTGTCACCGGCACACCATTGGCTAGTAGTTCCATTGCTCTTGTATGCCTGAGCGTGTGAGGATGTGGGAATATTTCTTTTTTTCCGTCCTCTCTGTATGTTTCTTTTAGCACTCCCGCAGCTCTGGCCCTGTCGTAAAATACACGCCTAAAATTACCTTGATCCAGCTTGAAAATTTTGCCCCTCATTGACGGAAATTCCATAAGATAGCCAGCAACTTCGGCACAAATACCAGGAGGAACAGGCACAATCCTTTTAGGGGCAGATTTGCGCCTTTTCAAGGTTACGAGTCTAATTTCTGAAGAACGAATATTAATATCTACCTGGTCATCAACTCGCAAAATTTCTGTCAATCTGGCCCCAGTATAGCGTAACAATAGATAAGTCAGCCAATACCGACCCCTGGCTTTTCTTCTTCCGTTAGTTTTGGCGTTATCATACCAGGATTGAAAAGTTTCCGTTAATTTGTCCACTTCCACGGTAGACAGATAAGCGATTTTAAGCCCGCCCTGCCGAAGCAAAGCAGGCGATGAAGTCGCTGCTATTAAGTTCACCTTTATCTATCTCCTAGTGACACTATTTCGTTTATGAACTAGTGTATTTTTATCTAAAAAAACAGGACCAGGCAAGGATTTTAAACCCAAAAATCCTGTCCCCAGCCCTTAATTCTACACGAAAATATGTATTTCCGTGTAATCTGTTTACCAGGCAACAAAACAAAAAGAAAAATATATATTAAGAGCAAAAGGCCCCTAAAAAAACAGGGGCCAAACTAGTATTAAGAGCAACTAGGGTGACGGAGATAATGATTTTCGTGTAAGAGTAAGAGTAGATAACTATCCTTTGGGCTGGCTTGCCAGCTAAACTCAGACCAATTTGTTAGAGTTCCTGTTAGGGATGTTATTGACTACCCCAATGGAGCCACCTCTGAGCAGCCTAATGAGGCCAGGGATGACCAGCTTAATGGCGCCAGTTTTTTTGACCTTTTTCAAGTTTCAACCCACCTGAAAAATTGACATTTTAATCCTTGTTCTCGTGTAATAGTAATTATCCTTTAGTTACGCCTGAAAACCAGCCCACACACGAGGCGGTTATTTCATTTTTTTAAAAAATTTTAAAAAAAATTATAAAAAAGTAAAAAAAATTTTTTATAATAAAATCAAAGTCTTAAAAAGATATAATGCGTAACGCTTTGGTTTTATTAAGAAAAATTTGGAACAAAGGAAGCGTTTTGAGTTTTCTATTAAAAAAGAAGGAGGTTGAAAAAAAGTTTGGGTGGAAAAAATCGAACAACAGGAGGAATAACCATTGCACCAAGAAATAATCAGCACCAGCAGCACAAAAAAAGGCGCTCCCTCTGCCCAGGGAACGCCTAGAAGACCGGCCTCAAATGCTTGTTCAAGTGTATACTTGTCCAGGGCCAGTAACAAAAAAAATATCCAAAATTTGTTGGAAAATCAAGTTCCGCCTAATTCTGTAGAAGCGGAACGGATTGTCTTATCCGGCATTTTGTTAGATCCACAATCTTTGGAAGAGATTCAGGAAATACTATTAACGGATGATTTTTATAGCCCGCAAAATCGGATCATTTATTCCTTCTTATTACAAATGCAACAACAGGATATGCCTATTTCTCTGCCGGTGCTATACGATTACCTTGTAGAGAAAAATAAAATAAAACAGGCAGGAGGGGCAGGATATCTGTTCGATCTTACCGCACAAGCGACCGGTTCAATGCACGCGGAACAGGCTGCCAGACTTGTTAAA
Organism: Desulfovulcanus ferrireducens; assembly: GCF_018704065.1. Taxonomy (NCBI): domain Bacteria; kingdom Pseudomonadati; phylum Thermodesulfobacteriota; class Desulfovibrionia; order Desulfovibrionales; family Desulfonauticaceae; genus Desulfovulcanus; species Desulfovulcanus ferrireducens. The sequence continues at coordinate 66,321 of NZ_JAGUQP010000007.1, forward strand.
AAGCTGTCAGTACAACGTGCATTAATACATATTTGTTCTAAACTTATTTCTAATTTTTACAAAACGGATATAGACCTTGATTATGAATTGGAAAATGCGCAGTCTTGTTTATATCATTTATCAAATTACAACAATAAAAATAATAGTCTCTGTCATATTAAAGATGTAGTATTATCTGTTGTGGACAATTTGATTATGAGTAATGAAAATACTCTCGGCATACCATCTGGATTTGTTGATCTTGATACAATCACAGGTGGATTTAAACCTTCCGACCTAATAATTATTGCTGGCCGCCCAAGCATGGGTAAAACAGCATTTGCCTTGACTTGTATCCTCAATATCGCATTACAGAGCATTCCTGTAGCGTTTGCGTCGCTAGAAATGAGCAAGGAGCAGCTTGCAATGCGTGCAATCGCCACAATAGCTCGTGTCGATTTATACAAAATGCAGCAAGGTTACTTGAGTCAAGAAGAAAAAGAAAGATGCGCCAAGGCATCTGAAATATTCAATCAGATGCCGATTTGGATAGACGATACGCCCGCTCAAAGTATTGTTCACCTCAGAAACAAAGTAAGGATTTTGCAAAAGAAGCATGATATTCAAATTGTATTTATCGATTATTTGCAGTTAATACGAGTAAATCAAAAAATGGAAACAAGAGAAAGAGAAGTATCAGAAATATCTCAACAGCTCAAATCTTTAGCAAAAGAGTTAAATATTCCTGTCGTAGCTCTTGCGCAGCTGAATCGCGAATTGGAAAAACGGTCAAATAAAAGGCCAATACTATCAGATTTGAGAGAATCAGGCGCTATCGAACAGGACGCTGACCTAATTTTGTTTCTCTATCGAGATGAAGTGTATCGCAAAGAAACAGAGGACAAGGGAATTGCGGAGGTAATAGTTGGTAAGCACAGAAACGGTAAATTAGGCACCGCCAAGTTGAAATATTTCGCTGCATATACTGCATTCGCCAACTTGTCCAATATAGAGAAGTAAAGGAGATTACAATGAAAGTTTTTAAAAAGTCCCAATTTAAAAAAAAAGTATTTTGGATTTGGATTTGTTTAATAATACAACAGGTATAGATAGGAATAATAAGGCTAAAAAAGCTGAAAAACAGCAACAAGAGTGGATGCAATACCCGACTATTCTAACCCGTATCAATCCATTTCTTATTACAAGTAATCGCATAAAAGAAAAAAAAGATTTTGTAAATGAATTAATATTGGAAAATTCATGGGGGCGGATTACAAAAATTGGCCCAGTATTAACACAAAAGGATGAGGATATTCTAATTGCTATTTTATGCTACGCAAAGCAATATAAAGATAAAGATATAACAGGGAGTCTGGCGTATATAGGCAACATAATTGATATTGCTAGAGTTTTAACTAAATCAAAAAGGCCGGGTAAAGATACCTATTCAAGTATTCATAAGTCTCTAATTAAGCTTGCATCAACGGTTATTAATTTAGAAGTCAAATCTAATAATAGATTTAAGTGTATTCTTAGCAATAATATAATATTGCATATCGATTATAACGACAAAACAAAAAAAATAAAGATCATTTTTAATCCAAAGTTTTATCGTCTTTACATTAAAAAAGAATACACTCAATTACATATAAAAACACGCCTCCAATCCTTAAAATCTCCAGTGGAAAAAAAAATTTATCAATTTATCATGTCTCATCGTTCGAAAACCTGGAGGGGTGCACGCGAAAAGCTGGAAAAAGTGCTAAATTTAAATCCTGATCGTCCAACCAATCAAAGAAGACGCACGATCAGAGAAGCGATTAATGCGCTGATAGCACGCAATTTGTTAAGCCAAAATAGCGGCCTTCTGTCCGCAGATATAGTGGTTTTAGAAAGGTGCGAGGAGTAGAAAAAGTGTGTTTAGAAAGTCGAAAGACCAACTTATTTAAATTATTAACTTTTTATTACAATTTTCGACTTTCTAAACACATCCATTCGACTATCTAAATATTTTTTTCGACTGTTTAAACACGTACACCCCCTCAGAACCCGCATAGTTCAAGGATTTCCGGGTGCTCTAAAGGATTTTAAAGGATATTAAAGATATAAAAAAGGATTTTGTAAAATAGATAAAGAGATAAGGAGGACAAAAATGAGGATTAGGCTAAGTTTACCGCCGGAGTTTGACTGGTTGAAGTCTTTATCAGGCCGGGCAAGGACGAGGCTGTTTGTGAGCTTGCTAAAACAAAAAGATCGGCATGAACTCCTTACCCTTGCACAGGGGGAGGTGCTTCCCTCTGTCACATCAGGACAGACAATAGAGCAACAAGATGATGAAGAACAGGTGGAGATCGTTGAGATCGTTACAAAAGTTGATCCGTCTATTTTGTCAAATTTTTGTTAATGTTAAAACGGGCCCAACGAAATCGACTTTTCTTTTCTATTATAATTTAGATCTTTTTATTTAATTTGTTGGTGAGTTTTAGAAAGTAGATATCCGCCCCCGTCAGAGGACGCTTGTCCTCTCGAGGGGCTTGTGATCTTCTGTTCTGTGGAGCAAACCACAAGGAGAAAAAGATGGGAAAAAATGATCGATTGACACGTTAATGCGTATGTTCGTTGCGTCTTGATCTGTCTCGTGGCCGTATGATTGTGGACAGGGACGCCTTTCGCCTCGATGTTCCGCATTATACCTCGAAAAAAAAACTGACAAAAAAATATTGTCAGACTGACGGCCTTTTTTTTCGCCCCATGTTAAAAAAAGGCTATGGAAATCGTCGGGGTGTAACCCCGACCACCTTATTAGCCCTGCACTCCAAAATCCCCCACAAACGCCCTGGCCGGGGGCTAACCCGGCCACCTGTTGAATAGGCTTTAGGATCGCTTTCCGCTAAACAGCGGACGCTAGGTTATGCTGTAGAAGCGTAACAAACTAGCGTGCGATCACAGCGCATTGACCTTTTATAACTATAGCCTATAAATATAAGGAGACAGGAATATGGGCAAAGACAAACTTATAAATGGGATTAACCGATGCCGCTTGAGCGGTTCGTATAAGACTCAATACAATCATAGACTTGAAGCTCAACGTTTTGTACAACAACTTAGAGAAAATGGATACGGAGTGCAGAAGTGGGAAAACGTAAATAACAAGCACGTTGCATCAGTAGTTGATGCATGGCGTGAGAAAGGACTATCGGACAAAACGATAAAAGAGTATCTTGCAGGCGTAAGAGCGGTTGCAAGTGCTTATGGAAATGACAAAATTTCTTCTAGCAATGCTGATTTTGGCCTTGAAAGAGGCACTTCAAGCCCGACTAATATTGATAAATCAGCAAATGAGCAGGTATATAGAGAGGTGGTTGAAAAACTAGCAAATAGTTCGGATATAAATGAACAGAGGTTGTCTGTACAAATAGAATATATGAGAGAATTAGGTTTACGCCATGAAGAGGCAAGGAAGCTCGATGCGTTACATGCAGAGCGACAATACAGTCCCTCTGGGCAAGAATATATAAAAATAACAGACGGAACAAAAGGTGGTAAAGAACGCTGGGTTCCGGTCAGCGCAAAGGCAGCTCAGGCCCTGGAGCGTGGAGCTGCTTTGCAAAAGGAATATGGCACAAAAAACCTAATGGATCCGCGCATGAGCGAGAGACAGTGGGAGCGGTTCGCATATAAAACAGCTCGTTCAGCTGGCATGACAAGAGAAAACGGATGCACATTCCACGGCCTTAGACATTCATTCGCCCAAGAGCTATTCCGGGCAAAAGCAGGCTTTGATGCGCCTGTAAAATATGGAAGCAAAGAAGAGTTCCAGGCAGCTGCAAGAGCAGCAGCTGGAGACAATTGGAAACAGAACTACGAGCGAGCTTGCAGGTCTGTTGAATCAGCCCTAGGGCATGGTCAGAATCGTAGTGACGTGCGCGGAATTTACATTGGTAGGATTTAGCCCCGGAGCCTAGCTTCGGGGCTTTTTTTGTTTATAAAGTTTATATATAATACTTGCACCAATAAGTAGTGTCGCAATAGTAAAAATTACACACAATTTAATCGCTAGCATTGGACTACCCCTCAACTATTTCAAATCTATTTATTAGTTGTTGATTGATTTTTAGAAAAATATCACAATTTTGTGAAATCTTAACTTTTTTCGGACAAAAAATATAAGACCTCCTAAATTTTTGAGGAAGTTTATCATGTACGTGGCTGGATGAACTATTACGGGATATCGGAGTATTACCGGCCAATCCCGGAGATAGATGAATGGCTACGTCGGCGGATAAGGATGTGCTATTGGAAACAATGGCGCTATACCCGTACCAAAGTCCGTAACCTTCTCAAGTTAGGTACACCCAAAAAACAGGCTATACATACAGCACTAAGCCGAAAAGGGCGCTGGCATTTAGCCCGGACGCTTGCAGCTCAGAGTGGTATGACCAATAAATGGCTATATGAGCAAGGATTGATTTCTGTCAAAGAACAATGGGTAAAGATTCACTACCCGGCTACGGCCCGGTGATCTTGATGAACCGCCCTGTGCGGACCCGCACGCAGGGTGGTGTGGGGGCTGGGGGAGAAAGACCCCCGGCTACCCGATTGGATGCTTTTTATTTTACCCTGCTCCATCTTATTAACTCCATTTATCAAATCATGGAAGTTCTGGCAGGCCAAGTTCTTTGAGAAACTCGTTATGTTTCCGGGTGGCTTCGGATATCTTACCCGCCAGATCAGTGAGTTCTGCATGTACCTGTGTTAGATCCACAGGCTCCTCTGGTTTAGCAGTGCTGACATAGCGGGAGATGTTGAGGTTGAAATCATTCTCTTCAATCTCTTCCATACTCACTCGGCGGGAGTAACGCTCCTCTTCCTTGCGGAACTGATAGGTTTCGATGATCTTGTCAATGTGCTCTGGCAACAGCACATTCTGGCGTTTACCCTTTTCAAAGTGCTCGCTGGCGTTTATGAAAAGCACATCATCATATTTTTTGCATTTCTTCAGCACCAGGATACACACCGGAATACCTGTGGAATAGAAGAGCTTGGGAGGCAGCCCGATCACTGTATCGATATTGCCATCCAGCAGCAGTTTCTTGCGGATTTTTGCCTCCTTTCCACCGCGAAACAGCACGCCGTGTGGCAGGATGATGGCCATAGTGCCTTCCCTGTGTAGAAAGTGAAAGCCGTGAAGCAGAAAGGCAAAGTCGGCGGCGGATTTTGGTGCCAGGCCATAGCCCTTGAATCTGAAATCCTCGGCCAGTTCCTCGGTAGGCTTCCAGCGGTAACTGAAAGGGGGATTGGCTACCACCGCATCGAATTCGATCTTTTTGGCCGGGTTCTCCTCCCTCAGCAGCGGCCACTCATTGAGCAGGGAATCTCCGTGAAAAATCTCGAACTCGGTATCTTTGAGCCCATGGAGCAACATGTTCATCCGCGCCAGGTTATAGGTGGTGATGTTCTTTTCCTGGCCGTAGAGCTTGCCCACGCCGTGCTTGCCCATACGGCGGCGCACATTGAGTAGCAGCGAACCTGATCCGCAAGCAAAATCCAGCACTCGCTTGAGCTTGGCCCTCTTGCCGGTGGCTGGCTCCTGGCTATCCAGAGACACGATACCGGAGAGAATGCTGGAAATCTGTTGCGGCGTGTAGAACTCCCCGGCCTTCTTGCCGCTGCCTGCGGCAAACTGGCCGATTAGATATTCGTATGCATCCCCCAAAAGGTCCCGGTCAGTAGGAAATTCTGCCAGTCCTTCGGCGATCTTCTGGATGATGGTACAGAGCCGATCATTGCGTTGCTTGTAGTTTTTGCCCAGCTTCTCCGAGTCGAGGTTAATTTCCGAAAATAGCCCCTGAAAGTTGCTGGAAAAAGATTCGTTTTCGATGAACTTGAAGCCTTTTTGCAGAGTACGCAGCAGTTCCTCGTCCTGAGTGCGCGCCATATCGGCAATGCTACTCCAGAGGTACTGGGGTTTGATGACATAATGCACCTTGCGGCGCATCAATTTTTCAAACTCTTCAATGTCGTTCGGATTTTGCTCATACCAGACGGCCAATGGTGAGCGGCGATCTCCCTTGTCCAGCTTGGGCCAATCAGGGCCTAACTCTTTTTGGGCCGCTTCTTCGTAGTTGTCCGAGAGATAACGCAGAAACAAAAAGGCAAGCATGTAATCACGGAAATCGTCCGCGTTCATGGCCCCGCGCAGCTCGTCGGCAATGGCCCAGAGTGTTTTACCTAGTCGCATTTGTTCCTGTTTGGTCATTCAGTTCTCTCCCCTTCTTCATACTCAGGGAACAATTCCGGGTTAAAGCGGTAATTGTTCATAAAGTCTCGCAATATTTTACGGAAAATTTCTTTGTTTTCATCCAGCATTTCCACAGGTTCAAAAAGAGAATAATTGCCGTGGCTGAGCAGTTGCACATATCGATAATGTATCATTCCATCTTCATCGTCGGGCTCCCGTTTTATTATGTCTCCGAAATGATTAAAACCATGGAACGTGGCCGTCTTTTCCATGATGCTCCGCAGGATCGTGAAATGGTAGGTGTATAGCTGGCCTGACTCTGCGGCTTGATTTAGTTCCTTGAGCATGGCTACATGATAGAAGCGGGGCGTATGACCTGTGTCTCGTAACAGAAAGCCATCTGCATCCTTGCTTAAAAAATAGCGCTGTGCCCTTTTCATTTCATTGCACAGCACATTGAAAAACAGGCTGTGGTGTGACGATATCACCGTCCTAACACGATCCTGTTGCTTCAACATGTGGGCCAGATGCGCCGCCACGGCTATGGCGTTATTATCGTCCAGCGACGAAATGGGATCGTCGATATAGATAAATTTCACCCACTCATAGGCTCCCTGGCCGTCAATGGCAAGTTGGGCAATGGCAAGAAAGAAACACCAGATAAAGATGTTTTCCTCACCACGAGAAATCTTAATCAAAACCGGCTCATCCTCTCCATCCGCATTTTCGCGCATTTCACGCCAAAATCGGATGGTGCCACCCTCATAGTCGATGTCAAATTCAAAATCCGTATAGCGGTGCAGAAAAGCGCGGATACGACTCTCCATTTCCAGCTCGGCTAAGCCGTTGAAGAAGCGGGATGCAGTGTTCATTTTCAGCACCCGCTCGCTGTCGTTCTCCAGGTCGTTGTCCCATGTGAAAAGATCCTCGGTGAAAGCATTGAAGTAGAGGGTGTCGCGCTGGTCACCATGCTTGCCCAGATCCTTAAAGGCCATAGAAAGCCGCGTCTTGCCTGTGCCGTTGTAAGCAAAGAGCAGAATGACTTTCTTGTTTTGGCTGCGCAGGTGTTGCGCCAGTGCATCAAGATCGGGAAAGGTCTGGATATTATCGCTACGTGGCATCTCTTACGCCATCTCCTGCGGAAATAGCTGCTGCATCAGTCCTTTTTTATGAGCCTTGAGAGCCTCAAGTTTCTGCGATTGAAGCTCGATCAGTTCATCGATTGAAGAAAGACATTCAGCGATTTTTTGTTGTTCGGACTCTCTTGGTAAAGCAGTTTTTAGAACATAGACATCATTCCGGTTGAGGCCGGGTACGGTTCCATTGTCAGAAAGGCTCGGGAGATGTGAATTTTCTAGCAATAGCTTCACGAAAAAGAGCTGACAATTGGGAGATTTCATTTTTACATAAAATGTTGTGTCTATTGGGTAGCAATCCGATTCAATCCAATTCACTTCACCAACAGAGCCTTTTCTCCCTATGATAATAACGGGTCCAGAAATTAGGGCCTCCTTATGAAATCCAACGACCCCATTGGAACCGACCACTGGAATAGAACCATCCAAGCGGGATTCTTCTGGCAAAGAACTGCCATATTCCAAAGTCAATAACTCTCCAAATCTATATCTTGTCCACGGCCCTGTATCCCGAAATTCGGGAAGGCGCAGGCGAGGGACGGTTTCTCCCTCGGCGGGAAAGAGCTGCTGCATCAGTCCCTTTTTGTGGGCCTTGAGGGCGTCTAGCTTTTGCGTCTGAAGCTCGATCAGTTCATCAAGAGAAGAAAGGCAGTCGGCGATTTTTTGTTGTTCTTCTAATTTTTTAGGGGTGGGAATGGTAAACAGTGAAAACTCATTTTTATTGATAATGGGCATGGCATTATTTGCCTGCATTGCTTTAATAGTAGGCGTTGCACGCAACAACGAATAATAAATAAATTCATTATAAAAATTATTATTTACTATGATGCTGTTTATCTGTTGGTTTGTGATACACGGAACAGCAGTTAAAGCTATCTTTCCAATTGAGGCAATACATGTGTACGCAATACTTCCAATTGGAAGAACCTTCATTTTTGCTTGTTTAACAACTGATCTTTCAGATGTTCTTTGGTATTTAACTTCATCGTTTATATCAGTAGGTGTTACAAATGCGATATCTCCATTCCACAAACTGTCATCATTTGTCTTGGGGGTTTTCCCCGTGATTATCTTCCCAACCTCCCCCAACCGTTTCACCTCCCATGGCCCCGCATCCCGGAACTCGGGAAAGCGAAGTTTCGGCACTACGGTCTTTTGCTTCTGCCTGTTCATTTTCCCTCCAGCCCTTCGGGATTTTTGAGCGCCTTTTTCTGCTCGGTGGTCAGGCGGCGCTGAACCTTTTTCACATCCTCTTCCGGCGGCAGGTTTTCCGGGCGAATACCTCGATTGAGCAGGGTCCGGCGCACGGCCTGGTTGTTGGTGACATGCTCTTGTGAGATTTCCGGCTCGCTTTGCATATTTTGCTCGCGGGCGTTGTGGATGGTGATTTCGGTGGCGAAATCCTTGGCCTTGAGGACGATGGTGGGTGCGAAGTCGGCCAGCGGACGGTTGGCGGGCACCTTCCAACGGGCTTTCATTTCCCACGTGCTCTTGCCGAACAGGGCCTGATCGCCCTTGCTGCGGATGAGGGCAAAATTCTTGTTGCCGCCAGTCTGCTCGTAGATAATCTTGGAGAGCTCCTTTTCGGTGTCGGCCAGTTTGCGGCGTGCCGATACCCGTTCGGCTTCCAGCATGCGTTGCTCAATTAGTTCCGCCTTGCGTGTTTGCATGGCGAAGTAGGTCTGGGCGAAAGCAATAGGGGGCTTGGAAGAATCGCCGTTCTGAGCGATAAGATAGCAGGCGTATCGAGTGAGCATGATATCGGGAATTTTGCGGCGGCTGCCGGAACCGAGTTCGACCATTTTCCCGACATCGGCAAAATGGTCCTCAATAGCGTGGCCGGACAGTTCGCAGGCAGTCTTGGCCTTGGATATCACATTCAGAAAGTTATCCCACTTGCTGTAGCCTAGCAGGTGCTGGAGGTCCCGCGCTAGCCAGTATTCTACGCCGTTTTCCGTCTCCTGGGCATGCGCTTCAAAGGTTTCGGTCATCTGCATGACTTCATTTTGCATGGTTTTCCTCCCTGGTCATTGTTCATAAACCTCTAACCCTGAAATCTCTTTGCCCTGGGCAAGCTTGCGCAAAAGCGGCGTAAGGTCGTCCATAAGTTCCAGTTCCTTTTTTGCCCGTGCCTTCCAACCCAGGCCCAGGGGAGCGAGCAATTCGGTAAGAGCATCGGCATCAAAAATCATACGATCCAGAATCCCGTTAACGAAGGATTGAAGGGCATCGGTCGAAAGATTGTGCTTTTGAGCGATATTCTCGAGCTGGCGGGCATGTTTTTCAGCCTTGAACCGTTCGTAGCCGTCACGGATTTCCTTTTCCGTCAGACCTTCGCCTTCTTTAAGGGTATTCACATATTCGATCAGTTCCTCCCGCTCATCAAGAAATTTGGCATTACTGGAAAGCAGGCCGATGATCTGCTCGCGGGTCATCTTCTGTCTTTTAGGCTCTTTTTCGCTAAAGCGGGCGATAAGTTTCATGATATAGTCGTAGTCAATGAGCGCGGAATCAAACAGCACGAACTCGAAGTCGAGCTGTTGCACCGGATCGTCAGGATCGGTGGTCTTATCCTGCTTCTTTTTCAACTGCTCGGCCACGTCGAGATAGACACCTCGGAACGCCTGCAGGTTATCTTTGGGCAGCAGTTTTTCTATTTCTTCACGGAGTTGCTCGTCAAGATCAGTGTACTGGTCGAGCTGGGTTCTAAGGCGCTGCACCTCTTTGAAGTGGTTAATGAAGGCAGTGCGGGCATCATCGCCCCTTAGGTTGGCCACTTCCTCCGGTCGGCAATCCAGCCCTTGCGACTGCATGAACTCTTTGAGTTGGTCAAACGCTTCCTCAAGCTTTTCCACCACCTTGGGAGCAGGATCCACCAGCCAGATCTCCCTGGCGCGCTCGCCTGCCTCACCGGAAAATAAAGTGATGGCCTCATCCACGGCGGCCTTCTGGGCACGGAAGTCGAGAATGTTGCCGTAGGGCTTGGAATCGTTGAGCACCCGGTTGGTCCGGGAAAAAGCCTGGATCAGTCCGTGGTATTTGAGATTTTTATCTACATAGAGGGTATTGAGATACTGTGAATCAAAGCCGGTGAGAAGCATATCAACTACAATGGTGAGGTCGATCTTCTTATCGCGCGGTAAATCGCTGTTTAAGTATTTCTGGTCCTTGATGCGCTGCTGCACATCCTGATAGTAAAGGTCGAAACTACCTATATCAAAGTTAGTGCCGTAGCGCTGATTGTAGTCGGCAATAATGGCCTGGAGCGCTTCCTTCTTCCGGTTTGGTTCTTTCTGGTTATCGGCCTTCTCCTGGGGCAGGTCTTCCTGAAGCTGGGCAATGTCCCTGTTGCCATTGGCTGGTGGCGAGAAGACGCAGGCCACATTGAGCGGCCGGAAATTTTCATCATCTGCCATTCTTTGCGCCTGTATTTCCTTAAACAGCCGGTAATACTCGATGGCGTCGTCGATGGATGCGGTGGCCAGGAGAGCGTTGAATCTACGGTGATTGGTGGCTGCGTCATGTTTTTCCAGTATGGCTTCAACTACCTTTTGCTTGGTCAGGATTTCACCCGGCTTGATGGGAACTCCTTCGGGTTTATAATAGTCCACATGGAAGCGCAGCACATTACCGTCGTCAATGGCGTGGGTGATGGTGTAGCCGTGGAGCTGCTTCTCAAAGATGTCGGCAGTGGTGACCATCCGCGCTTCTTGGCCTTCAATGGTGCGATAGGTAGCGTTTTGCTCGAAGATGGGCGTGCCAGTAAAGCCGAAGAGCTGGGCTTTGGGGAAAAATTCACGAATGGCCTTGTGGTTCTCGCCGAACTGGGAGCGGTGACATTCGTCGAAGATAAAGACAATGCGTTTATCCCGCAGGGGTTCAAGCCGTTTGCGGTATTCCTTCTTGTGGTTGCTGTCCAGAGCCAGGCCGAGCTTCTGAATGGTTGTAACGATGACCTTATCGGCGTAGGCGTCGGAGAGCAGGCGCCGCACAAGGGTTTCGGTGTTGGTGTTCTCTTCCACGCATCCTGGCTGGAAGCGATTGAATTCCTGCCGGGTTTGGCGGTCCAGATCCTTACGATCAACAACAAACAGGACCTTTTCAACGTCCGGATTGTCCTTGAGAAGGGTTGATGCCTTGAAGGATGTGAGCGTTTTACCGCTACCGGTGGTATGCCAGATATAGCCGTTGCCGCGATTTTGATGAATACAATCCACAATGGCCTGGACCGCATAGATTTGATAAGGACGCATCATCATCAGCTTGCGCTCACTCTGAATCAGCACCATGTAGCGACTAATCATCTCGGCCAGGGTACACTTGGCAAGAAATGCCTCAGCAAAATCATCAAGGTGAGTAACTTTTTTATTTTTGGGATCCGCGAACTGATAAATGGGCAGAAAGCGCTCATCAGAATCGAAGCGGAAATGTTCCTGATTGTTATTGGCAAAGTACCAGGTATTGCTGCGGTTGCTGACTATGAACAGTTGCATGAAGCAGAGCAGGCTGTTGGTATAGCCATTACCGGGCGCATGTTTGTATTCGAGGATCTGCTGCATGGCCCGGCGTGGGCTGATTTGCAGGCTCTTCAGCTCGATCTGTACCAAGGGCAGGCCGTTGACCAGCAGGATCACATCATAGCGGTGAAAACTGCTTTTTGTGTTGATGCGTAGTTGGTTGACCACCTCAAAGCTGTTTTTGCACCAGTCCTTGAGGTTGACCAGTTGATAATGCAGCGGAGTGCCGTCTTCGCGCTCGAAAGTATTGCGATGGCGCAGGGTCTCGGCACAGGTAAAAACATCCGGGCTGATGATACTGTCGAGCAGACGCTCAAACTCGGCATCGGTGAGTCGGACACGGTTGAGCGCCTCGAACTTCTCGCGAAAATTTTTCTCTAAAGCATCACGGTCACGGATATCATCGCGGTGTATGTATTTAAGTTCTTCAAGCTTTTTGATCAGCCCTTGTTCGATTTCTTGTTCTTTTATCATGTGCGGCTTATCCTAGTATAAATTTATGCATTCAACGAAGAAATCACCGGCTGGCAACCCGCCATAGCGTAACGGCGGCAGGTTGCCAGTCAGGTGCACTGATAGGTTGGCCAGTTTGCATCTAAGAATTTATAATATAAGACATTAAGCCAACTACAATCCCGATAAGCAAACCCAGCAATATATATTCCTTTGTAAAAATGAAAGCAAAAAGGATAAGTAGCACCAGCGCAAATCCGGCAAATAATTTTTGATTTTTTTCTTTTAGCCAAAACGTTTTGGGTTTTGTTTCATCAGGTTTACTGCGTCTTAATCCTGGTAAGCTGAAAACCATTAACAAAAAAGCCAACACAACTATAAAGAGGCCAGCATTTCCACTTTTCACTGTGCCAGAAACGATTGCGGATTTAATATCAACAGAACCTTCAGCCTTGATTCCTGAATTTATCATCCAGATTCCAGTACAGAAGAATGCTAAACCCGCAATCAAGACAATTAATCTGAAAATGTGCCCAATTTCCCATTTCTGCTTTTTCTTTTCTATATCCATATGTTTCGTATTTGTTGGCCGAACATAGAAGTCTGCGGCGGCGGTTAGCCGTCCGTAGAACTGATTTTGTGTACGCCCGGCATGGGCGTGAGCTTATGGGGTTCAAGTCCCCTGTAAGGGTTCCTATGCTAAAATAATTTAGCCCAAATTACTAGCCGAAGGCAAGGGGCTTACTGCGAAGTAAGCTCTGAAGGAAGCCGGAGTGCAAAGATGTAGGCCGACGAACAGAAACGTCATATAAGGCCGAGTCTCCGGGTAAGACAGCACAACATGTCAAAGCCCTGGGAACAGGGGACACGGTAAATGGCGCGGTCGTGCATCGGAAGTTCACGCTCTTATCCGGGGAGACCTGTTTTCCTTGCGGTAAAATTTTGTTTCCAGTGAAAACACCGGCTGGGGCCACCGGTATAATGTCCCGGCACAGACAATGGAAGCCTCTGCCTTGTCTGTGAAATACAAAACAAAGATAAGCAGACAGGAGACAAAACTTACAGCGCCATAGGGAGTAATCTGTATGGTGAGAAAATAGGAGCCAGCAGAAGCCATAGTAACCAAATGCTAGGAGTAATGTCATGGACATGATGAAGGGCCGAACATCAAGAGAGGCAGAGAAAAAGGTTTCTATGAACACTGAACATACGTTGAACCCGATAATTCAGCGGGCCATAGCCCAGGTTTGGTACATCCAAAAGACTGGCCATGAGTCGTAAGGGATCATGGGATTTAGCCCACACTCTGGTGGCACAAAGCGGCATGACCAATGAATGGCTGCACCAGCAAGGATTGATTTCTGTCAAAGAACAGTGGGTGAAGATTCACTACCCGGCCACGGCCCGGTAATCCTGATGAAACGCCCTGTGCGGACCCGCACGCAGGGTATTGTGGGGGCTGGGGTAGAAAAACCCTCGACTACCCGATTAGGAGTAAATATGCTTCTTTAGTTGGTCAATATAAGTAGAAGTCTTAAGTTTGTCTCGGTCAACTTCACCAACAGCCTCAATAACATTAGCCGCGTTTTTAAAATAGTTGAGGGTTTTATCTGTTAATTCTTTGCAAGCATTGATGATAGTTTCACAATATTTTTCTATTTTCTTTTCTTCTGTCAGGCGTGGATTTGACTGTTGAGTAATAATATGCTTAAGGCATAGTAGTAAATGCCATTTATATTTTCTATAATTCGTAGGAAGTCGTCCGTTAGCGATAAGTAAATGAATCCTATATAATGCAAGTGATGCAGTATAATAAGCTATTGGATGATTCTGCTCATCAAATAATTCCTCAGACAGCTCTTGGAACATTTGAGTGGGATATCTAGCTGCTAAATCAGCACGCTCAAAGAACATAGAAGCTACAGATCTGGCAAGTTCTTTTAAATCGAATATTCTAATTTCTGGGATTCCCAGCCCGACAAATTGCTTAGATCTTCTCTCAAAGTATAATTTTATTTCTTCATTTCCTTCTTCTCCCATTGCGTTAAAAAACTGTTCAATTTTTCTTACAATTGGCCTCAAAGATAGAAATTGTACTTCTTCAACTTTTGTCTGACTATTTGTAGCTCTGATGACTTCACTTACTAAATCTTGATTCTCTACCTCAATTATTTTTGCAGTTAACATCACGGAGTCATCAACATGATCACGATATAAATAGAGAATATAGCTAGTTTGACATCCATTTACTATTTGAAAGTTTTCTATATAAATATTGTCACTTTGCACTTTGACATTTGGAGCAATAATAGTTATACCATTATTAAGTACTGCAAATTTATCTCTTTGATTAGGATTTATTATTGTTTCTATAATTTTCTTATTTACCGGATTATCTTCTCCCAAGAACGACCTTACGTTTTCCTCAAAAATGTACGTTCTAAGTTTACCTTCCTGATCAGACAACACCCGTTCAATCAGATGTTTAGCGGGCACAATGCAAATATAAGATTCTTCTATTCCTTCAATTTCTGGGAGTGGTAAATAACCTTTGACCTCTAATCTTGCTTCTATATTTGACCAGGTTGCAGTCCAAAGATTAATGAGTTGATCACGATCAATGGGGGCTACATTTACATCAGAAAACAATCCTGTTTGCTTTAAAATTTCATTCATATTCTGTAATGAAGCTGCTATTTCTGGCTCCTCCTTATAAGTTCCTGTCGTAACATAAAAAGCATGACATATTGGTTTTCCACGGGAAACTTTACCAACATTGTCTATAATAAAAGAAAAGACGTTATGAGCTTCTTGTAATGTAGAATCCATTGGTAAGTTAGGACTTTCCTTAGTAAAATCCAGTACAGCATCCGAAAATTTTACTATACCGTCCCTTTTAAAAGAATCAGTTGTTTTAGCTTGTATAAAAATAATAGTTACTTCTATTTCACGCTTTGGTCTCTTAAATATCTGTTGGGCTTCATCTTGAGTAGTGACAAGTTCTCCATCTATTATAAATGCTATCCCATCAATTCCACATTCAGGATCGCCAGTGGTAAGATGCTCTGGCTTAAATCTTGCTGGATAATACCTTGAAATAATAGAATAGTTTGCAAACTGCTCAAATTGCTTGCTAACTTCTTTGTCTATAATTGAATATTCTTCAGCAAATTTTTTTAAATGACTTTTAATTATTCTATCCATAGGTCTCCCCATGATTCATTTAATACTCCTAATGGGGGAGCTAAGCTGCGGCACGAGCCTGCAGGGACTGCGAAGCAGGACATGCAGGTGAAGTGCCGTCTGCTTCAGCGTTTTGTTGCCGCCGCGCGAATCAGCACGCAAGGCAAGTCCTTTTATCTACACCCATATTTTTCTCGTTTAAAGAACAGCGGCAACAAAACGCTGAAAGCAGTAGCTTAGCTCCCCCATTGCCGCCGCGTGCAGCGCGGCGGCAACTTATTTTATATATTATTATCATTATCCCAAACCATACCAAACAAAACCCCTTTCAACCTCCAGTCCCAACCCAAAAATATTTTTCACCATTCCACATACTTCTCATAACTACCCAAAATATCAAGCTATTGTCACGGCTACTCCAACAACTGAAAAATAACGGCTCTTCACAAGTCTTTGATCAACCATCAATTTCGCCATATAATTTTCATATTTCAACATTATCCTACCAGCCAGATAAAAATATTAAAATTTATACTCAAATTATATCGCTCATGAAATTGTAAAATTTGAAGGATTTTTTCCAAGAAAAACAAACTCTAACCCTACAACCTCATTTTCTCCAATCAAGAGATTGGATTTGAGCAGAAAAAATAAGTCAAAATTCAATTATTTTAACAAGTTCAACTACATATGACTTGATTAAAATAGTTCCCAAGCAGTTACCAGAAGTGTTTGACAATAAAAAAGTTAAAAAATTTTATAGAGTTATCCTATCTTTCAATACTATATTTTAAAAATAATGCAAATTTTTTAACGTAATCAAAATTTACTGTCAACTTCTTATGTCGCATTGACAAGAATAATAGTCTATAAAAAATCAAAAACAAACACAAAATCCCTGATTAACAATGCTTAAACCTGAATCCATAATTTTCTTGATAACCAATTGTTTTTATTTTCTAACAGGAGACTGTCTATTTTAGCGAAAGCAACGAGGATTGTTTAAATATAGCAGATTCCCTTATCCTCATACTTTTGCTATACACGGACAATCGAGCTGCTGGCATCTGAGGTACCGCTTACTGCAGTTCAGAACTTACCATGGCATTCCAGCCTTTTGACAACAAGTGAATTTTTAGGTCCTCTGGTCAGGATATTACGGGGATTTTAAAGGCTAAGGGGATGGTATAACTTGCACATCTGCTAGCAAAGGCTTATATTTATCAAAAAAAGGAGAGTAATTATGTCGATTTTTGATTTTTTCACCGAGTGGTTTGGTTCAGGTTCATCTGACACTGATTCGGATTCAGATTGTGACATCAATCCGGCAACCGGGCTCCCAATGATGGATTCCTGCTTTGATATTGCTGGTAATGTTTTTGGAACCAATTCAGATGACGATATGTTCTTGGCTTCCTCATCCTTCGATGATCAGTTTGATTCCCTTAATTCTTACAGTTCTTTTGATGATGATTTCTAAAGATATTTCAATATGAGGAAACATGCACAATCACTGCTCTGCTACAGTCTTTCTGATAGGGTCAAATTATTCAGAGTACGATATTTCTGTTTCTGGATTTTTAATGTCTGGCTACCTATATTTATCGTGTTTTTAAATGCAGTGGGGAATTACACTGAGGTTTTATATGACAGAGGGAGTGATATTTGTTTTTGCTACTGCCACAATAATTTACTTGTGGTATGAAAGCAAAAAGTCAAAGAATAAAAAAGTACACTAAAGATTATTGATTGATGAAAGAAATTCAAAAAAGATAATAGCGAGGGGCACAATGAAAACACTTCTACTCATCTTTACAGCACTTACAATCATAGGAATTATATCCGTTCTATTTATTGCCAAACGCCAAAAACAAACTGAGCAAAATAAGGTAATTTTTAGAGTGCTTTGTGTTTGCCTTGGAGTTACATGTCTTGGTTTTGTTGTTTTATTATTTCTTCCGTTTTGATTTGTAAAAAATTAAAACACCAGTTTGCACCAATATAAAGAAAATACCGATACACACTGCTTCTATCAGACCACTATTCATTTCTTTTCTCCCCGTGGGTCGCTGATTGATTTGTTCGTTTTTTTCTTTTCAAAATTATTATGCCATAAATTGTTCCTGTTAAACAAACGATAAAAGAAAAAACTGCTAGAATCGTAATACCTATCATAAAATTAGACATTTTTTAGCACCTGTATAGCGTTTCATCCAGGCGACTGCCGCCTGCTTTAATGTATTTTCTCCCAAATGTGAATATCTCTCCGTCATAGTCAACCTTCCAAGGAGATTAATCAGATGGTTATCAAGTAAACCCTAGAGCTTAAATTCTGCAAACAGAATATAACTTCCAAGGCAATGATAATAATTTTTTCTTTACTTTCTGAAATTGAGAGAAACCTTATGTCCGAGAGATCAAAAATGGCTTTGGCCAGACCAAATGCCTAGGGTAAACGGTTGGGACGCCCACGAGGGAATCTGGGAACTTCTAATCTGGATGGCAAAGAGAATGTTATATAAGGAATTACTTTCCAAAAAAATCTCTAAATCGTTTATTTGCAAAATATTGGATTGCAGCCGTTATAGCTATTTACCGGTTTATCGGGAAGGGAACAATAGGCGAAAGGGTATTGGAGATTTTAGATCGAAAAAGCGAAATCGTAAATGGGGCAGTTGGCAATCTTTAGCAGCCCTGCGCTTGATTGCTGGTCTTCATGTTGAGTTTTCCACTGTTGCCCGTCTTTTGACGGGATTTTTTTATATTTTATAAAAGAGAACCCACCATTCCAGCCAGCGCCTGTTTCAAATCAAAAAAAGTCCTGATTTCTCCAATATTTCCTGAAAAATTAGCCCTGCTGAAAAAAGTAGGGCTTTTTTTATTTTTTTTTAACTTTTTTCAAATTTAGTTTTCTATTCTAAATATATGTATCCCAATTTTTATCCTAATTTTGTTTGTTTTATAAAATTATAAAAAACCAAGATAATAAATAAGAGGTTGAAAATGCTGGAAGAATTAGGGAAACCCATGACCGTTCAGGACGTGGCGACAGCACTTGGACTTCCAGAAAAATGGGTATATACCCATTGGGCAGATTTAGGCGGGATAAAACTTGGTCGCCATGTTCGGTTCTTTGAAAAACGAATAGTGGAGGTTATAAATGGCCTACAAAAGAATACGCAAGGGCAAGGTGCAATGGTTGGCCGAGGTAAGGGTAATGGTTCAAGGGCGTATGGTAAGGAAAACCAAAATCTGTTCCAGCAAGACCGAGGCTCTGAAATGGGAACTGGAGATCAAAGAGAACCTGCAAAAGCAAAACACCCGGATGACAAATTCGGAATTTTCAGTTGAGCAAGAACCGACTTGTGCAAAATGGGCGACTGCATATCTGGAATTCTGCCAGGACAGAGTAACTCCAAGAGTCTGGCAGGAAAAAAAAGATGCTCTTGAACGTTTTTTCAAGGGAAGCTCTCCAGACATGCTGGTCAAGGAGATAACTTCAGAACTGGCAATGAACAAACTGAAAAAACGGAGACAGGAGACAACAGGGTATCAGGCAAACAAGGATCTGGTTCACTTAAAGGCTGCCTGGAACTGGGGACAGAAATATTTGTCTGGCTGGCCGCAGGTTCCAAATCCTTTCAATTTGCCTAAGTTCCCTTATAAAAAATGGACAAAATATGTTCCACCCATAGAAGATGTTGAAAAAGTGCTGGACGTGATGAGGCCCAGAGATAAAACCATGCTGTTATTCCTTTTGCATACTGGGGCGAGAAAGAATGAGGTGTTTAACCTGAAATGGAAAGATGTTGATTTTGCCAATAATCAGGTATGGTTGACAACCAGAAAGAGAAGAGGTGGCATGGAAGAAAGGGATACTGTTCCTCTTACAAGCGAGCTTAGACAGGCCCTGTTGAACTTGAGAGCAGAAAGCGGTCAGTATGAGCATGTGTTTGTTACCAAAGAGGGTAAGCCATACAAGGATCGTAGTGCATGGCTTCCCAGGGCCTGTAAAAAGGCGGGAGTGAAAACTTTCCGTTTTCATGCAATCAGACATCTGACCGCTTCCTGGCTGGATGCCCATAATGTGCCTTTAACCACGATCCAGCGAATTTTAAGACATAGAAATCCACATACAACGGCCAGGTATTTGCATGAACTCAGAGGTGTCCAGGTAGATCTGGATGCAATTTTCAGCCGGAAAAAACCGGCAAAGATTCTGGAGTTTAAAAAAGAAAAAGCCTCTAATGAATAGAGGCTTTAAAAAAAAGTGCCAACCAGAACTGCCAACCAGGTCTTTGGCAACTGTTCGGCATATTCATAACCTATTGAAATTATTGGCCCGCCCTGCAGGATTCGAACCTGCGGCCTACGGATTCGAAGTCCGGCGCTCTATCCAGCTGAGCTAAGGGCGGAAGTATTAGCCTTCTTCACTTTCAGGACCGTGTTCTATATGGAAAATAGTAATTATAATACCTACAACTGCCAGGCCTAAAGCTAAAATAACACCCGAAAACATATTGCCCCCCTTGGTTTAAATTTTTAACTGCTCAAACCCTGTTCACAAATAACTATAAGCCGATTTTAAACCCAATGCAATAATTTTTCTCTTAGCAGACAGAACCGCAAGATTTGAACAAGCCAGGTCGCCAATGCGCTCGTAAATCAACTCCGGTAGCTGAAGTAAGAAAAAATTATAGAGAAATGACGAAACGGAAACTTGAACTATAGCCAAAACTTTCATACTTTTGAAGAGCCATGAGTTTTCCTGGCCCGGAACCGAAAGGAGTTCTAAATGAAAATTTTCAACAACAAGTTTTTGAAAGCAGTCCTGATTTTACTTACTTTCCTGGTTTCTAATTTTTTTTATTTCTTTTCTTGTTATTTTTCAGACGCGTGGGCAGGTAAGGTTTTTGATCTGGATGCAGCAATCCAGAGGGGACTCGAGTATAATCCAAGCCTTCAGGCCATTAGGGAAACTTTACTTGGAGCTGAGCAAGGTATCAAGTCCGCCAAAGGCGCGTTTGGACCAAGCTTAAGTGGAAGTTATACTTACACACAATTGGATCATGAACCCAGACAGAACGCGGTATTAAACTTAAATGTTCACCAGCCGCTGTTTACCGGATTTAATTTGTTAAGTAACTATGAGAAGTCACTTTTAGCCAGGGACCAGGCCCAATTGAACCTCAAACAGGCAAGGCTGCAGCTCAGCTTTGATATCCGAAACACTTTTTTTGACCTGTTAAAGGCCAAAGAAAATGTTAAAAGCGCACATGCCGGTTTAGAGAGGTTGCGAGCTCATCTGAAGGTCAGCCAGGCCTTTTATGATGTAGGGCTAAAAACCAAATTGGATGTGCTCCAGGCTCAGGTAGAAGTAGCTGAGGCAGAGCAAAGTTTATTGGCTGCCCAGAATGCTGTTCTTACCCAGAGGGCAAGACTCAATTCTTTGCTCAATATAAATGTAAACGAAGATGTCCGTTATAGTGGAAATCTTGAGTTTTTGCCCTTTACTCTTACTCTTGAGGAGTGCTTGGAAAAAGCCAGAAAAAATAGACCTGACTTGAAGCTTGCCGAGAAAAGTATTCTGGTCGCAACCAAAGAGAGTAAGATTGTAGCCAGTGGCTTTTACCCTCAGATTGGAGCGGACTTAGATTATTATCGTTATGGGGATGACTTTACGGTTTCTGGCAGTAAATATCAGCGTACAAGCGAATGGAAGGCCGGCGTCAACTTACAATGGAAGTTTTTTGAATGGGGGAGAACATATCATGCCTATAAGCAGGCGAAACATACAATTTTCAAACTAGAGGCCGAATCCAGAAATTTACGAAACCAGGCCTCTTTTGAGGTCAAGGCTGCCTATTTAAAGATAAAAGAGTCTGCCAAAAGGATCATTGTGGCTAGGAAGGGCTTGGAAGAGGCCAGAGAGAGTTATCGTATGGCCAGGGTCAGGTATGAGGCACAGGTAGGGACAGGTACGGAGGTCCTGGATGCCCAGGCCGACCTGGCTAGGAGCGAGGCAAACCTGACCCTGGCCCTTGCCGATTACCTTAAGGCTATAGCCAGTATTTACCTGGCTATGGGAGAAGAAGTTGGTTACAATTAACCAGCCCTTCGCCTTACCTTTTTTTCTGCCAGGTAAGCCAGCTCGCGTAATCTTTTATCTACGGCCCAGTATATGGAGCCTTTGGTAAATCCACCTTTTTTCAAACGCCGGCCAGCCTTGACCCCGGTCAGAATCTCCATAGCCTGCTCTATATTTTCTACTGCATAAATATGGAATTTCTTTTCCTTTACCGCAAGGATTACTTCCTCTTTGAGCATCAAATGAGTAATGTTATCTTTGGGAATGATAACTCCCTGCTCTCCGGTGAGCCCGCGGCGTTTACATACTTCAAAGAACCCTTCCACCTTCCTGGTCACTTCTCCTACGGCCATGATTGCCCCGGATTGGCTCATAGCCCCGGTAAAGGCCAGAGAAAGGTTGATGGGTATGTCTGCCAGAGCTGATAAGAGAGCTGCCAGTTCAGCCCCTGAGGCGGAATCGCCATCTATCTGGGCATAGCTTTGTTCGATACACAAACTGCCAGCCAGGACCAGAGGTTTGTCCTGAGCAAACAGGTTTTGCAAGTAGCTTTTTAAGATCATCATCCCTTTGGTGTGTATGGGACCTCCCAACTCCGCTTCCCGCTCCAAATCTATAATACCTCCATGCCCGACTCCAACTGTACAGGAAATCTGGTGAGGCAGGGCAAGGACAAAGTCGCCAATAGAAGTCACAGACAGTCCATTGGCCCGCCCGACAGCAGACCCTTTTGTCTGTACTTTGATCAACTCGCGGTCATAATCAGAAAGAAACTCTTCTTCATAAAGATTTAACCTGTGCTCCCTGGCTTTTAAGGCCTTGCGTACCATCTTGGCATTTACCTTTTTCTTGTTTTTAAGAGCTGCGTAGGCATCTGCTTCAATCATTACCTCCCGCATTTCGGAAAAATGTAGCGACAACCTTTGCTGATCCTGGGCCAGACGCGAGGAATAATCTACCAAGACAGCAAGCCCATCTCGCGTAAAAGGCTTTAGCTGATTTTCACGGGCCATGCGTGTCAGTATTTGTACATATTTCTGGATATTTTCATCATTCCTGACTACATTGTCTTGCAGGTGGGCTTTGATTTTAAATAATTTTCGAAAGCGTTCATCATTTTCTAATAGAAGATCATACAGTTCGTCCGAGCCAATGATGATCACTTTTACTTTTAAGGGGATAGCCTCCGGTTCGATGGTCTTGGTTCGGATTAGATCGTAGTGTTCAGCCGGTTCATCCACACTGGACTTTCCTGCCCGTAAACAGCGAAGCAGTCCTTCCCATGTCGATGGATGTGACAGAATATCTTCTGCCCGAACGATTAAATAACCGCCATTGGCCCGGTGGATACTCCCGGCCTTGAGCAGGGTGAAGTCAGTATAATATGTGCCTAGTTCTGTTTCTCTTTCTATACAACCTAGTAGATTAAAATAAGAGGGGTTGTCTTCAATAATAATGGGGGCACCTTTCTGACTTGAATTATCTACAAATAAATTGACCTCATAGCGATGAAAAAAATCTTCTCCGCCGCCTAAAATTTCCTGGGCGTGTTCTTGAGACTGCGTCTTGGGTCGGAACTGGTCCAGATTGTCCAGGATGTCTTTTTTTAGAGAGTCAAAATATTTTTTAAGCCTTGGAATACCAGCGTATTTTTTTTTGATTTTTTTTAAAACAAGATCAATCTTTTCTCCTGCAATTTCCTGGTCCAGCTTTTTCTCACTTTCGCGCAGGTCCTGTTCTTCTTTGGTGATCTGCCTAGAGAGCGCAAGGAGTGCCTCCATAATTTTATTACTTTGGGTTTTTAGTTTTTTCTTAACGTCCGGGTCGAGGCGTTCGAATTCATCTGGGGTTAAAACTTTACCTTCCATAAGCGGATAAAGGGTCAGGGCACCATCTTCCATATTTAAACTGAAGCCACTCAAGTTGGCATGCTCTTCCATGCGGTCTAGCAAGTTATCCCGGGCGGCATTAAACTCCTTGATCAGGCGATCATGACGCTGTACATAGTTGTCCTGTTCAAAGGCAACTGGTATGGCCTGGCGAATTTTTTTGATCGCCTTTGCTAGATCACGTTTGAGTTCCTTGCCCTGGCCGGGCGGAAGACTTATGGCCAGGGGCCTGTCCGGATCATCAAAGTTATACACGTAAATCCAGTCAACAGGGGTTTCTCCTTGCAAAGCTCTGGGTTTTAAAAAGCTGGATACAAAGTAAGTCCGCCCCAGTCCTGGTTCACCTGAGAGATAAACATTGTAACCTTTTTTTTGAATATATAGTGCAAGCTCTAAGGCTTCCAATGCCCTTTGCTGATAGACAACGCTTGATGCGTAAGATGGTTTTGTGCTCTCTGCAAAGCTAATTTTCTTAGGGTTTAACTTCACCCGTAAGGATGTGGGCCCTAATGCGTTCTTATTGACCATTTTTCTCCTCAAATTTTAGGAACCTTAGTTCGTGAGTCCAAGATTTTTTCTCGTAGACTTGGCTCTTGCACTCGAAGACTTAGTTCTTTAAGCATATCTTTTTTTAGACGCAAGTCCGCATTTTTTAAGCTAATCAATTGATGAAGAGGCCAAGTATAAACTTTAAAAAAATCCGGGAAAACCCAAAACACTCATTGACTTGGATAAAATTTCTGTGTTAAGCGCTGAAAACATTGTGAATGAATGAACGAACTAACTTTAGCTCGAAGGAGCTTTTCTAAATGTTCTTTAAATTGAAAGACAAGGCCTTGTGGCAGACTTTAAGCAAGGCAAGTCTGATCGGAATTCACTTGGTAACCTGCACTTTTGTGGGGTTGCTCATAGGTTTCTATCTGGATAAATGGTTGGGCACCAAGCCATGGTTTCTAATCGCTTTCTTGGTCTTTGGCATAGCTGCTGGATTTAAAAATATGTATCAAGAAGTAAAAAAAATCCAGGATGCGGAGAAGAAAGATGCTCGCCCGGGCAAATAGAAAAATTGAGGGCTTCTTTTACAAACGAGGGGTGGAAATTCCTGAAATACGTACACTCTTGCGCAATCAAATTTATCTGACATGGACGGGTATTGTAATTGCCCTTATATTTGGCCTGACCAGCTGGGCTTTTGAGTTTATCGTTGGTGCCCTGCTGGGAGGGCTCAACTTCTACGCCCTGGCAAAGATTATTCAGCAATTGATCTTTGTTAGGCGTGGGGCCGTTGTCGCTCTGTTGGTCAGTTTTTATTTCCGCCTTTTGTTTACTGGTGTTCTATTGTATGCAGTCATTGTCTTTTTTAAAGCGAATATTGTAGCCCTGCTTTCTGGGCTAAGTGTAGTAATAGTCAATATTTTAATCTTTGGCGCAACTTTAGTTGGTCAAAAATTTAAGGAGGCATAATCAATGGCAGGTGGATTACATCCGGTATTTTTGTTGGAAGAGGCGGTAAAATTCCTGGGGTTGGTCGATGCCCACGGTAATAGTCTTATCCCGAACAATGTACTTTATTCATGGGCAATAATGGCCGTTCTTATCTTTTTTGGCTGGATGGCAACCAAGAAGATTTCTCTGGTCCCTAAAGGAGTGCAAAACTTTTTTGAGTTTCTTATAGGATCGTTAGAAGATTTTGTTGTCACTAACATGGGGGAAGAGGGACGAAAGGTTTTCCCTGTCTTGTGTACACTCTTTATATATATCTTTTGCTGTAATGTCGGCGGATTGATTCCTGGTGGTGATGCACCTACAGCCAACATCAATACTAATGCCGCAATGGCTGTGTTTGTCTTCTTGTACTATAATTATTGGGGTTTCAAGCTACACGGAATAAAATATATCAAGCACTTTATGGGTCCATACTGGTGGTTGGCCCCAATCATGTTCCCCATTGAAATTGTAAGCCATTTAGCCCGTCCACTGTCTCTTACATTGCGGCTTTTTGGAAACATCATGGGTGAAGATATAGTTCTGGCCCTGCTTTTTATCCTGGCTCCAATTGTCTCAACCTTGCCAATGTATTTCTTGTTCATGTTAGCTGATTTTATTCAGGCTTTCGTATTCTTCATGCTATCTATGCTCTATCTCAAGGGAGCTTTTGAAGAAGCACATTAATAGTGTGAGTAAATAGTGCTCGGAACAGTGTGAGATCGCAGACACTGTAGACAGATATCCAAAATTGGGGGAAATGGTCTTTTGACCGAAAAACTATATAATAGGAGGATTTTGTATCATGCGTAAGGCTCTTTTAACTATCCTAAACACTATTGCTTTCATCGCATTGGCCAGTGTAGCATTCGCAGGCGAAGCTGCTCCTGAGGTAATCTCTATGACCTCTATTGCTACAGCTTTGGGCATGGCTTTGGCTGCTGCTGGTTGTGGTATTGGCCAGGGTCTGGGTCTGAAGGCAGCTTGTGAAGGTACAGCCCGCAATCCTGAAGCCAGTGGTAAAATTACTGTTACCATGCTTATAGGTCTGGCCATGATTGAGTCTCTGGCTATTTATGCCTTGGTTGTTAACCTGATTCTTCTCTTTGCTAACCCATTCCTTGGCTAATCAAGGTAAGTAAAAACGGGGGGAGGCAGGGGTCTCCCCCCGTTTTTTTCTGTAAAAAAAGGTTTAAATTTCATTCACTATGCAGATAAAAAAAGAAAAAATACCTCGGGCGACCATTACAAGGCTTGCTCTTTATGTCCAAGAACTTGAAGTGCTGGAGCAGCAGGGTGAAAAGGTCGTCTCATCTGAGAAACTGGCTAGATCATGCGGGGTAAATCCATCACAAATCCGTAAAGATTTGGCCTATTTTGGAGAATTTGGAGTCCGGGGTGTTGGCTACTATGTTCATGAACTCAAAGAAGCCATCAAACAGAGTTTAGGTCTGGACCGGATTTGGAATGTAGCCCTGGTAGGGGTAGGAAATCTCGGGAGAGCCCTTTTACGCCATAATGTTTTACGTAAAAGAGGGTTTGTCATTGTTGGAGCCTTTGATTGCGACCCTTTTAAAATTGGCGAAGAAGTGGCTGGCTTGGAAGTAATCTGTTCCAGCAAACTTCCAGAAAAGGTTAAAGAATTAAATATAGAAATCGGCATCATTACCACTCCTCAGGAACGGGCCCAAAGAGCAGCCAATTATCTTATCGAAGCTGGTGTCAAAGGTATAGTAAATTTTGCCCCTGCGAGGATAAGTGCTCCTGAAAATGTCGCGGTTGAATATGTAGACTTTATCCACCATCTTTTTTCTGTTGCCTTCCAAATTTCTCTCAATCAAAGCAAGGGAAAACTCAAATAAATACACTTTGCCTTCAAAAAGTTTTTTATTTTAGAGAATTATCCCAAATTTTTTTCCTTTTTTTTTCTCTTGTCAAAATTAAGCCTCTGGGCTATAAATGTCGGTCTTTTGAGATTTAAGGAGGTAAATATGAAAAAGGATATTCATCCCAAAGTCTATGACACTTTAGTTAAATGCTCTTGCGGTTACCAGTTTGAGTCCAAGTCCAGTGCCGGTAAAGAAATACATGTTGAAATCTGCTCCAATTGTCATCCGTTTTTTACTGGCCAACAGAGATTTGTAGACTCTGCCGGGCGTATTGATCGCTTCAAAAAGAAGTACGCAAAATTTGCCCAAGAAAAAGAGTCTGAATAATATTTTTTATGTCCAAATTATCCATAGGCGGGCAGGCAGTCATGGAGGGCGTGATGATGCGCTCTCAAGACAGACTGTCTATTGCTGTGCGTGAGCCAAGTGGAAAGATTTGTGTTGAGTGTAGACCGTGGCTTGGTTTCAGTCGTTTTAAATGGCAAAAAAAACCATTTTTACGTGGATTTTTTGTTCTTTTAGAGACGTTGGTCAATGGAATAAAGGCCTTAAACTTCTCAGCGCAAAAAGCATATGAGGAAGAAGGCGCAGAGATAAAGCCCTGGGCACTATTTTTGACCGTCTGCTTGTCAGTTGTTCTGGCTCTGGGTATTTTTGTTGTTCTGCCTCACCTGCTCTCCCTTGGAATGAAGGCCTTGCACTTGGGTGGTGATGTTAATAGCCTCTCTTTTCACCTATGGGATGGTCTTTTTAAATTTGTTCTTTTTTTAGCGTACATCATTCTGATATCTTTTTTGCCCGATATTAAACGTGTGTTTCAATATCATGGGGCAGAGCACAAAGTGATTCATGCGTATGAACAGGGAGCAAAATTAATACCTGCTGAGATAAAACATTTTAGCCGCCTTCACCCTAGATGCGGGACAGCTTTTCTGCTTTTTGTCCTTTCAATAAGCATTATAATCTTTACTTTTATTGTGCCTTTATTTTTAAATTTTTATACTCCGGACTCCACTGTATTTAAACACATTTTAATTTTGTTTCTAAAATTTCTACTCATGATACCTATTAGCGGTATAGCCTATGAAATTATCAAAATTGCCGGTAAAAAAAATCATGAGACGTGGTGTAAACTATTTTGTCTGCCCGGGCTATTTTTGCAACTTCTGACAACAAAAGAGCCTAGCGAGGATCAATTAGAAGTAGCCATAGCGGCTCTTCGTGCTGCTTTAGGTAAGGATGACTTATGCTCGCAAAATTAGAAAGTATCGAACAAAAATTTATCGAACTGGAGCAACAGCTTAGCTCGCCAGACATTTTTAATGATCATGAAAAGTATAAAAAAATTTCAAAAGCTCATTCTGAGTTGACCGAAATAGTCACAACATTTCGTCAATACAAAAAGGTTGTGTCTGAAATAGAGGAGAATAAAGAGCTATTAAAAGATAACGATCCTGAAATCAGAGACCTGGCAGTAGCCGAGCTCGAAGGTCTTAAAGAAAAGAAGAGAGAGCTGGAAGAACGTTTAAAAATTTTACTTATTCCCAAAGACCCTCTGGATGAAAAAAATATTATATTGGAAATTAGGGCTGGTACAGGAGGCGAAGAAGCTGCCTTGTTTGTGGCGGACCTTTTCCGCATGTACAGTAGATACGCTGAAACCAAAGGATGGAAAGTAGAAATAATGGATGCCAATGAAACCGGGACAGGTGGTTTCAAGGAGATAATCGCTTCCATATCTGGTCAGCAAGTTTATAGCCGCCTGAAATATGAATCTGGCGTGCATCGGGTGCAGCGTGTTCCGGTTACTGAGTCACAGGGTCGTATTCATACCTCAGCTGTAACCGTGGCAATACTGCCTGAGGCTGAGGAAGTAGATGTAAAAATTGAACCTTCTGATCTGCGCATAGATGTGTTCAGAGCTTCTGGGCCAGGAGGGCAGAGTGTAAACACAACGGATTCAGCTGTCCGCATTACACATATTCCTACAGGAATTGTAGTCTCATGTCAGGATGAGAAATCCCAGCATAAAAATAAGGCCAAAGCCATGAAGGTCCTCCGCTCTAGACTTTTGAAAATAATGGAAGAAGAGCAAAAGAGGGAATTGGATGCCAGTCGCAAGGCTCAGGTAGGGACTGGTGATAGATCAGAAAGGATACGTACTTACAACTTTCCCCAGGGGAGGGTTACGGATCACCGTATCAACCTGACTCTTTATAACCTTGATGCCATTTTAGAGGGTAAACTGGATGATATTATCGACCCTCTAATTCAACATTTTCAGGCTGAAGCCATCAAAGAAGGTGTGACCATTTAACCTGTGCGTTCCATATCCGAAGTTCTGGCC
The DNA here is from genome assembly GCF_018704065.1 of Desulfovulcanus ferrireducens. Taxonomy (NCBI): domain Bacteria; kingdom Pseudomonadati; phylum Thermodesulfobacteriota; class Desulfovibrionia; order Desulfovibrionales; family Desulfonauticaceae; genus Desulfovulcanus; species Desulfovulcanus ferrireducens. The sequence goes on from NZ_JAGUQP010000007.1 coordinate 95,528, forward strand.
CAGGCTCAGTCTTACTTAAGTATCAAAGACGTTGATTCCCCTAGGCTGTCAGCCCAACTCCTGTTGGCCCATGTTTTAGGGTGCAGTCGCACTGACCTTTATACCCGCCCTGACCGCCTCTTAACTCCAGACGAGTACAGACTTTTTTTTAAGTTAATAGATCGCCGGGCCCAAGGTGAGCCTGTGGCTTATATCTTGGGTCAAAAAGAATTTTATAGCCTTAATTTCAAAGTAAATTCCCACGTACTTATCCCAAGACCAGAAACTGAAACTATTATTGACCTGGTCTGCGATTTTTTTCCCAAAGAGAAGAAAATAATTTTTGCAGATTTGGGCACCGGGAGCGGATGCCTGGCTGTTACCATAGCCTATCTATATCCTTTAAGCTTTGGACTGGCTATTGATATTAGTACTCAGGCATTGAAGATCGCAATGTTAAATGCCTCCCAACATAAAGTTCAAAACAGGTTAGCATTTATTTGCGCGGATCTTGGAACTACCCTCAAGCCGTGTTCTCTAGATCTTATTGTCACCAACCCTCCCTATATTTCTGAACAAGAATTTTCCAATTTAAGTCACGAAGTAGCAAAATTCGAACCGCAACAAGCACTGCTGAGTGGTCCCGCAGGTGTTGAATTTTATGCAGACATTGAAAGGCAGTCCAGGGAGTGCTTGAAGTCAACGGGTTTTCTTATTGCTGAAATGGGTTATAGACAGAGTAAAGAAGTCCGTAAGATCTTTTCATCATGGTCAGATGTCCGGATTGTAAAGGACCTGGCTGGGCATGACCGGGTATTGGTAGCCCGGGTTTAAGTTTTTGCGATAACAACGAAGGTTAAATGGCAAAGAACTTAAAAGGTCAAAAGGAAAAGAAACCAACATGTTGCTCAATAGAACCAGCAATTGTTGTTTAAAAACAACAATAGGTGAAAAAACAACAAGATTAACGACCTGTGTTTGACAAAAATTTAAGAAAATCAATAAGTTGCCTCTGGCATTATTGTTGCTATTGAAAAAGCGGAGGCTGATAATGAGACAAAAGACAATCAAAAGAGATATATCTTGTTCAGGGATTGGGCTGCATAGTGGGAAAAAGGTCACTCTGACTTTGAGACCAGCTCCCGAAGACACAGGCATTATTTTTGTGCACAAGGGTGAGCAAGGGAAAACGATTATTTCTTTGTCACCGGACAAAGTTATTTCAACTGGCCTGGCCACGACCATAGGGCATAATGGTGCGCCTATCGCCACGGTGGAACATCTTTTAGGGGCCGTATATGGGCTTGGCCTGGATAATTTATATGTTGAGGTTAGCGGAGAAGAGTTGCCTATCATGGATGGGAGCGCGACAACTTTTGTCTTCTTGCTCCGCTCAGCCGGAATTAGAAAGCAGGGTAAGCCCAAAAAAGTTCTTGCTTTTACTCGGCCGGTCAACTTTAAAGATGGCGATAAGTGGATCAAAGTCCAGCCATACCAAGGTTTTAAAGTCAAATACACCATAGATTTTGATCACCCCATGATTGGGCGACAGGTGTTCGAGTTTAAACACAGCCCTGAGAATTTTATAAGAGTGCTAGCCAAAGCCAGGACCTTTGGCTTTCTTAAAGATGTTGAGAAATTACAGCAGTTGGGGTTGGCCCTAGGTGGTTCTCTGGACAATGCAGTGGTCCTGGACGACTATGGCGTTATCAACCCTGAGGGTTTACGGTTTGAGGATGAGCTGGTTCGCCACAAGGTACTCGATTTCATTGGTGACATGGCTGTTATGGGGCTGCCTTTATGGGGAGATTTTGAAGTGCATTGTTCGGGACATGCTTTCAACAATGCTTTTCTTCGTTTTGTGCACAAACACCAGGATGACTTTCTCAAGTTGATCGAGCTTGAAACGCAAGAACAGTCCAAACAGTCCGAGCAAATTCTTATACCTCAGCCTGAACCAGCCCTTGCTTAGTTGGAAGATAAAAGATTAAAGACAATCTGAGATTTGAAATTAAAAATTTTGAGAGCTCACAGTTGGCACCTTCGGGTGCCTTTTTTTTTGCCAGTTAAAAATTTGTCTTCAAAAGAAAAAAAGTATATTTTTGTTTGAGATAATGATTTAAGGCTCAATTGGCTTTATATCATAGAGTGCACTCCGTTCTCGAACTGTAAATTTCAAACTTTTATTGTTGAGAGGTAATTATGCGAAGTCATAAAATGACCAAAGGATTGGAAAAGGCCCCGCATCGGAGCTTACTTCATGCCCTGGGCTTGACCAGAGAGGAAATGAATCGCCCCCTGATCGGTATTGTTAATTCAGCAAACGAGATCGTCCCCGGTCATTTACATTTGGACCAGATAGCCAGGGCGGTTAAGGCTGGAGTCCGTATGGCCGGTGGTACACCCATTGAATTTCCAACCATTGGTGTTTGTGACGGCCTGGCCATGAACCATGAAGGCATGCGTTTTAGTTTGCCCAGCCGGGAACTAATTGCTGATTCCATAGAGATTATGGCTACTGCCCATCCATTTGATGCCTTAGTCCTGATCCCCAATTGTGACAAGGTGGTGCCGGGAATGCTTATGGCCATGCTGAGGCTGGACATCCCCGCTGTTCTCATCAGTGGAGGGCCTATGCTTGCGGGAGAATTTCAAGGTCAACCAGTCGACCTGATTTCTGTTTTTGAAGGCGTGGGTAAGGTCAAGAGTGGCCAAATGGACGAAGATACCCTGGCAGAATTGGAATTAAAGGCATGTCCAGGCTGTGGTTCCTGTTCTGGGATGTTTACGGCCAACTCTATGAACTGTCTTGCTGAGGCCATTGGCTTGGCTTTGCCAGGAAATGGAACCATTCCGGCAGTTTCTAGTAACCGTATTCACCTGGCCAAGCAGGCAGGCATGCAGATTATAAAACTTTTGGACAAAAATATTACCCCCCGCAAGATTGTAACTAAAGAAAGCATAGCCAATGCTGTTAGGGTGGACATGGCCCTGGGCTGTTCAACCAATACAGTCCTTCATTTGCCAGCCATATTTGCCGAAGCAGGTTTGAATGTGGACCTCGATATCTTCGATAGGTTGAGTAAGACAACACCAAATTTGTGCCGTTTATCACCTGCTGGGCAGGATCACCTGGAAGACCTTAACCGGGCTGGAGGAATTTTAGCGGTCATTTCAGAACTCTCCAAAAAGGATTTAGTGAACCTGGATGTATTAACCGTGACTGGTCAGACGTTAGGCGAAAATCTTAACCGGCTGAAACCAAAAGTACTTGACTATAGTGTCATCCGCCCGATTGATGAGCCCTACAGCGCGGAAGGGGGCATTGCCATTTTAAAGGGCAGTCTGGCTCCCCAGGGTGCAGTGGTCAAACAATCAGCAGTGGCCACTGAAATGATGGAGCGTACAGGCTCAGCCAGGGTTTTTGAGGCTGAAGAAGAGGCCGTGGCTGCTATCCTGGACGGTAAGATTAGCAAAGGGGATATTGTGATCATTCGCAATGAAGGCCCAAAAGGCGGGCCGGGAATGAGGGAAATGCTTACCCCTACCTCGGCTATTGCCGGCATGGGGTTGGATAAAGATGTAGCTTTGATCACCGATGGTCGTTTTAGCGGCGGAACAAGGGGGGCTGCCATAGGCCATGTCTCGCCGGAAGCTGCTGAAGGTGGTCCTATTGCCGTGGTTGAAGACGGGGACAAAATTCGCATTGATATCCCTAATAGAATTCTGGATATTCTGATCAGTGAGGATGAACTGGAGTCCAGGTTGAAAAAAATAACAAAAAAAGAAAAGCCAATCCGTTCACGCTTTTTGCGTCGTTATAGTAAGCTGGCCAGTTCAGCCTCTTCAGGCGCAATGTTCAAGGACTAACATGCCTTGGTCAGATGAGATTGCCGAAAAATATGATTCCTGGGCCGAGACTAGATCAGGCCAGTTTGCCCTGGAGCAAGAAAAGAGGCTTATTCAACGACTGGTTTCTACCTGGCCCAGACGGAGACAAAAGTTATTGGAGCTTGGCTGCGGAACGGGTATTTTTTTGGAATTTTTCTGGGAAGCTGGTTTTGATGTCTCCGGAATTGACAGTTCCAGGGGAATGCTGGCCAGGGCAAGAAAAAGACTGGGGCACAGGGTAGAATTACATCTGGGGCGGGCGGAAGACCTCCCTTTTGAAGACAATGAATTTGACTTTGTGGCCATCATCACTGTCCTGGAGTTTTGTGAGCACCCTGAAACAGTGATTAAAGAAGCAGCCAGGGTAGCCCGCAAAGGAATGGTCATTGGCTTTTTAAATAAGCACTCCCTCTATTATTTGACTCATGGTTTAAACTATCCTGGAGCGCGGAAAAGCTTACTCAGACAGGCCCGCTGGTATTCTTGGCTGGAGATGCGTAAAATTATTTATAAAACCCTGGGCCCCCAGAAAACTTGTTCACGTTCGGTTTTGCCCGGCTCTCCCTTGTTTTGGCGTGACTGCGCCGGACTTAAATATTTACATAAAATCTTATGGCCACCTTTTGTCGGTTCATTTATTGGTATGCGTATAGACCTGATTAAAACGGCCACCATTCAGACCCCGCTGATGATTTTCGGATCCGAACCTGCTAATTAAATAAGGCTGGCTAATTTTTCTTTTGACCTTTTAGCCTTTTTACCTCTTATAAGTCTGTGACCAAACCTTTCTCAGAGGATAAATTTTTATAACTCAACTTTCTGACATGATTAACATCCTCAAATTACTACACAATTGAAGAGTGCACTTTTTGAAATGCATTACAAACGGGTTGGGTAACACATATTGGCGAAGATTGCGGAAGTGCTGTGCATAGGGAGGTTGTTCCATCGAACTTTCGAAACCCATCAAAATAATAGAAAAGGCATTAAATAATATTCTATTGACTAACCCCATTATGCACAGCCCGCAAGCAAGCCTTAGATGTGTCCAAGTCTTTGTTAGCATTGAAGAAAATGCGCTCGCAAATTAACTCAGCAACTGTGTTTTTTGTCAATAGTTAATGGTTAAAATTTATTGGTTAGTTTATTTTGTTTTCAAGAACAATTTT